>NZ_CFHWAF010000008.1:0-62203 GCF_984452065.1 Hoeflea sp.
GTGGCGTCCGTGCCGCCAGGCGCGCGGGGTGTCACATATCTGCCTTATCTGAGCGACAGCATATTCTCTGATCGCGTCCGCACCCGCGCGTCGCCCGGCAGCATGCAGGCTTCGCTTGGCTCGCTTATGGCGCGGCCGGTAAGCTGAAGCCGCAGAAAGTCTTTATAGGACAGCACATGCGCGGTGCGTGCCAGAGCGGCGGGCTCGTTGCGCTTGAGCCAGGCCAGAACCGGCAGCGTGCAACCCTGCTGCAGCACCGACCCGGAGGTGGAAAACACTTCGTTGAGAAAACCCGGGCTCTTTGAGATCAGCGCATCGATCAGGCCCTGGCTGCGGCTATCCTCCCAATTGATGCCCGGCCGAACCGCCTGTCCTTGCGCATCGACCAGCCAGGCGCCAACCATGGCGCCGGCAAGTCCGAGGCCGCGGATCGTGCCGGCAGCCGAACTTCGCGCGACGACATCGGACAACACCTCGAACAAGGCCGCCACACAGCGCTCGGGATCGGCCTCGACCCATCCTGGCCCGGGCCGGCTGAGTGGCGTCGGACGGCTGGCAAGCGCGACCTGGGTGCCATCGGCGGCAAAGACAGCGGCCTTGCACACGGACGAACCCGCATCGACACCTACGAACAGGTCAGGCATGGAACACCGGGACAACGGCGGCAAAGGAGGGTGATTGAACGGCAATCACGCCGGTCGCTCAGCAGCGCGGCCAGCTCCCACGGGCCCGGACGTCGCCCGGACAACGAGCTGCGCGGGAATATGCAGCTCCTGCCGGCCAAGATCAAACTCATTGATGCGGTTCAGCAAAAGACGGCCTGCAGATTCGCCGAGAAGCGGCAGGTCAACGCGTACTGTGGTAAGCGGCGGGTAGGTATAGCGCGCTTCTTCGGTGTCATCGAAGCCGACAATGGAGATGTCATGGCCTGGCACCAGACCCCGTTCCCGCAGCGCCGTCATGGCGCCGATCGCCAACTGGTCGCTAAAGCACATGACAGCAGTCACCTCTTGCGCCCGTTGCAGCAGACTGTTCATGGCCGCATGGCCGCCCGCGCGATCGGGCGGACAGAGCATGTGCCAGCTTTCGCGGTCGATAATTCCACGGCACTTGAGCGCCGCCCTGTAGCTGGCGAAACCCATACGTGCGGTCGCGGTATCCGCACCACCGCCAATCCAGCCAATCGCACGGTGCCCCAACTCGGCCAAATGTGCCACGGCCAATTCGACACCACGGCCGTAATCAATGCGGATCCGGTCGATCACATCGGTGTCAATCTCGCGCGCGGCCAATACAATCGGCGCACGGCGGGCGAAGGGTTCCAGATCCTCGGTTCGGGTCCCGGAGGCAGGGCTGACGACCAAACCCGCCACATTGTTCTCGATCGACCGTGCAATGATGGCCGACTGCTTCTCAATGTCGTTCTCGCAATCGCCGAACATGACCATCCAGCCCTGCGTCCAGAAAAACCGCTCGATGGCGGTCAAGACAGACGAGAAGACGGGATTGGTGATCGTATGCAGGCACACGGCCACGGTTCGGGAAGTCTGCTTGCGAAGATCCGCGGCCTGACGGTTATAGAAGTAACCATGCTCGGCGGCTAATGCGACAATACGCTCGCGCGTTTCCCTGGAAATCTTGGGACTGTTGCGCAGCGCGAGCGAGATCGCCGACGGTGAAACATTGGCAAGCCGCGCCAGATCGGCCATCGTCACGTTACGCATCACCGCTCCCGCATGTCCGCAAGAAGAAAACGCGATCGTCCGACATCGTCAGTTTCCATCCTGCCGTATTCAATCGACCCTGCAGGTCAACCCTGATCTTGATTAGCATATACTATTCGGCTATGGAACAGCCAAGGTCAATCCTTTGACTTATGCGATACCGACCTTCACCACTCCGACAGGAGGCAAGCCATGCCAATCGATGCACAGCCGCGCGATGGCCGCAATTTCATTGCCGGCGAATGGTGTCCCGCAAACGAGACTATGGACGCACTGGCGCCGGCGACCGGAAAAATCATCGGCACCGTGCCGCTCAGCGACCGGGCCATCGCCCGGCAAGCGATCACCGCAGCGCGCGCCGCACAACCGGCATGGGGCGAAACACCGCCCTGGGCGCGCGCCGAGATGTGCATGAAAATCGCCGCCAGGATCAACGAGCATGCTGAACGGCTAACCAACATCTTGAGCCTCGAACAGGGAAAGCCCCTTGCAGAAGCGATGGGCGAGGTCGATGCGGCGGCAGCCGGTTTTCGGCTGGCTGCCGAGGAGATCAGACAATTGGGCGGCGAGACCATTCCGACCGAGGACCCTGCCAAGCTGGCCTTGACGATCCGGCAGCCGCGTGGCGTCTTCGCTGTCATCACGCCCTGGAATTTCCCGATCAACATTCCGGTTGAGTATCTCGCTCCGGCGATCGCCACCGGCAATACGGTGGTCTGGAGCCCCGCGCCAACGACGGCGTTATGCGCGGTAGAACTCATGGACGCCATTGCCAATGCGGGCCTTCCCGCGGGCGTCGTCAATCTTGTTGTCGGTGAGGGACCGGTTGTCGGCGACGAAATCGCCTCCAATCCGGATACCGACGGCATCGGCTTCACCGGCAGTTCGGCGACTGGCCAGATAATTGCCGGACGCGGCGCCGGCAAGCCGATGCTGTTGGAGATGGGAGGCAATGGGCCCGTGATCGTGTTCGAGGATGCCGATCTGGACCGCGCCGCACAGGCCGCCGCGGGCGGATCGTTCCTCAACGCCGGTCAGGTCTGTTCCGCGTCCGAACGCATTTTGGTGCACGAGAACGTTGCGGAGGCCTTCGCTGGGAAGGTCGCGGCCATCGCTGCCGATCAGAAACTGGGCGATCCGTTCAATGCCGACACGACCGTGGGGCCGTTGAACAATCCCAAGGTAGCGCAGAAAACGCGCGAGCATGTCGAGGAAGCCCTCGCCGGCGGCGCCACACTGGTATTTGGTGGAAAGACGCGCCCCGATCTCGGCAGCAACCTGTTCTACGAACCGACGGTGCTGGTCGGCGTGAAGCCGGATATGCGCATCAATCTGGAGGAAACATTTGGGCCGGTGGCGCCAATCCTGACCTTTTCAAGCGACAGCGAAGCGCTCGAACTGGCGCTGGGAAATGAATACGGGCTGACCGCCTCGGTCTTTACCCGCGACATCGGCCGGGCACTTGAGTTCGGAAAGAAAATTCGCGCCGGCATCGTCAATGTCAACGAGGGGTCCACCTATTGGGAGTTGCACATCCCCTTTGGCGGCGGCGCCGGCACCAAGAGCGGGCTTGGCCGGCTCGGAGGCCGTCACACGATGGAAGCAATGACCGTCCTCAAGACGATCGTGCTGCAGAGCTAAAGGAGCACGTCACCGCAGCGGCATCACGGCATGCGCCGCATTCAGTCGGTGGTGCGGGCAATCACCTGGCCGGGGTGTGCCCCCGTGTGCGCGCCGTCGCGCCAGACCGTGACACCGTTGACCAGCACCATGGCGATGCCGCGCGCGACGGCAGTCGGCTTGTTCCAATCGGCAACGTCAGCAATCTCTTCTCTGTCGAACAATGTGAGATCCGCTTTGCAGCCCACACGAATCAAACCACGGTCGGTGAGACCGAAAGAGCGCGCCGTCAGACCCGTCATGCGATGCACTGCATCGGTCAGTTCAATCAGGCCCAGATCGCGGCTATAGTGGCCCAGTACACGCGGGAAGGTTCCCCACAGCCGCGGATGCGGATGCTTGTCGTTGGGCAGTCCGTCAGAGCCGATCATTGTGCCTTCATAGGCGAGGATTCGGCGCACATCCTCCTCGGCCATCATGAAGAAAATGCCACCCGCAGGCGACAGATATTCGACCGCCGCCTCGACCGATTTGCCCAGTTCGTTGGCAATATCGTCAAGATCGCGCCCGGCATACTCGGGATGAGGTTCAGACCAACTGACGACAACGCGTTCGGTATTGGCGACCGTCTTGGGGTCAAGCACGGACGAGCCTGCTGTGTAGGGGTAGGCGTCGAGACCCACGGGCTGCTCGATGCGGCGGCCATGGATCAGCGCCAGCGTTTCCGCCGACCGGCCAAAGTTCTGCACGCCGATCAGCTTGTGATGAGAAATAACCACCCTTGCCCCTAGCCGCCGGCCAATATCGAACGCCTCATTGAGTGCCGCGATGATAAAGTCGCTCTCGTCGCGAAGATGCGTCGCATAGACAAAATTCCGGCCCGCCGCACTGGCGGCGACGTCCACCACTTCCTGAGGTGTGGCAGCGGCGGCGTTGGGATAGAACAGGCCACTCGAAAAGCCGACGGCGCCGGCGGCAATGGCTTCGTTGAACAGTTCAGCCATGGCCTTGATCTCAGTGGCCGTCGCAGCACGGTCGAGTACCTCCATCACGCATTGGCGCAGCGTCGTCAGCCCGACCAGCGGAATCGTGTTTACAGCCGGTGGCCGGCTGCGCAACGTGTCCAGATAGTCGGCGAAGGAGCGAAAGCGGAACAGTTCCTCCGTCCCCAGAAGATTCATCGGCGGAACCAGCGGCCGGCCAAAGGCCGGCGCAAGCGAAATACCGCAATTGCCGATCACCACCGAGGTAACGCCCTGGCTGACCTTGGCGGTCATGTCCGGGTCAATCAGCACATAGCCGTCGTCATGGGTGTGGCTGTCGATGAAGCCCGGCGCTACAATCAATCCGCTCGCGTCGATGACAGCGGCCGCACGCTCGGGTTCGATGGTGCCGATGGCAGCGATGCGGTCGCCATCGACGGCGACATCGGCTTTGAATGATGCGCCGCGCGTGCCATCCACCACCGTGCCGCCACAGATCACAAGATCATGAAACCCGGACCCCCGGTCAGCTTCGGTCATGTATGGCTCCGTGTCTTCCGGTATCCGGACATGCATCTGGCGAAATCACGCGCTCCAGGCGCCAAATCGGCCGGGCAGAAGTCACCAGGCTGTGAATCCGTAGTGTTCACAACGCCTTCCCGGTGCGAGTATCGAAAAGGCGGGCATTTTCGAGCGCAAGCGCAAGCGTTATCGCGTCACCGGATCGCGGCAACGCATCGACGACAGCGCGCGCGATCACCTCATGGCCGGCGATGTTGAAATGCAATAAGGTTTCGGTACCCAGCGGCTCTATCAGAGTGACATCGGCCGTTATCGGCACCGAATTGCCTCTTCGAAACTCCCCGGGCGGCGCCAGATGCTCGGGGCGCACGCCGAAGGTGACCTGCTGGCCCTTGTGCGGACCGAAACGGTCCGCCAGCGGATCGGGGACCGGCAAGCGCTGTTTATCGGGAAGCTGAACCGCCAGTCCGCCATCGTCAACGATATGGACATCAAGGAAATTCATGCCAGGGCTACCGATAAAGCCGGCAACGAAGCGCGACGCCGGATTACGGTGGATTTCCTGTGGCGCCGCGACCTGTTCGATACGCCCGTCCTTCATGACCACAACCCGATCGGCAAGCGTCATTGCTTCGACCTGATCGTGGGTGACATATATGGTTGTGGTATTGACGGTCTGATGGATGCGCTTGATCTCGCCTCGCATCTGCATGCGCAGTTCGGCATCAAGGTTCGACAACGGTTCATCGAAAAGATAGGCGCTGGGATGTCGCACGATTGCCCTGCCCATGGCGACGCGCTGGCGTTGCCCGCCTGAAAGCTGCTTCGGCTTCCTCTCCAGATAAGGCTCAAGATCGAGTATGCGCGCCACCTCATGAACGCGCTTTTTGACCTCGTCGCTCGGCGTTTTCCTCAGCCGCAGGCCAAAGGCCATATTCTCGAACACTGTCAGGTGCGGATAAAGCGCGTAGTTTTGAAACACCATGGAAATGTCGCGCTGGCGTGCCTGCAAGTTGTTGACCACCTGATCGCCGATGTCGATCGTTCCCGAGGTCACTTCCTCAAGCCCTGCGATCATGCGCAGTGTTGTCGATTTGCCGCAGCCGGACGGACCGACCAGCACAACGAATTCGCGGTCGGCGATCGAAAGATCGATGCCGCGCACCGCGAGCTGACCCTTGGCATATGATTTGACAACCTGATTGAGCTGCACTTTGGCCATGAATGTATCTCGTAGTGGCTGCTGAAGGCGGGGCTGGTCTTGGCTGTCAGACACACCCCAATGCCCACAAAAAATGGATATAAAAAGGGAATTTATCGGAAAAAAACCTCTAGTCAATCGATAAAGCTTGCATATTTTGCCCGATTGATCTAACCATCATCAGGATACGAGGGGCGGACCGCGGGCAAGGCAAAGCCCGCGGAAATCCGGCGCTGGGAGCAGGAGGAGCCCCAGCACATTGCCGGAACCGTTGCTGAACGCACCGTCGCCGGCCAATCCGCAACACCCCGATACTGAGGAGGAACTTGATGTCTTTACGGGTTATTTCACTTTCGCTTGCAGCGAGCGCTGCCTTTCTTGCCGCCGGTGCCATGGCTGGTGCCGCGGTCGCCCAGGACCGCATCCAGGTCACCGTTTGGCACCAGGAACAAGTTCAGCCGAGGATCGAGCAATTTCAGGCGGTCATAGACGCTTTTAACGCCTCTCAGGACCAATTTGAGGTTATCCAGCAGGTCCAGAGTTGGGGCAGTATCTACCAGAAGCTGCCGCCGGCGGTGGCCGCGGGTATTCAGCCAGACATCCAGTTCACGATTCCCGACTTCACCATCACCATGCGCGACACCGGCGTCGTCCAGCCCGTAACCGATTTCGTCGACGAGCTGAATGCCGCGCATGATTTCATTGATCAGGCCGTTGTTCCCTACACGGACGACGGCGAAGTTTGGGCCGTACCGCTCTACGGCATGATCCAGGTCCTGTGGTATCGCAAGGATATGTTCGAGGCTGCCGGCCTTGACCCCGAAAACCCACCCGCGACCTGGGAAGAACTGATCGAGGCGGCCAAGGCGGTCGGCGGTGACGACGTTCACGGTATCGGCGTACCGGCCTCGCGGAGCCTGGCGACAGACCAGGTGCTCTATTCGTTCATGGCAACCAATAACGGCGCGGAGATTTTCGGCGAGGACGGAAGTGTGACGTTCAACACCCCCGAAAACGTCGAGACGCTTGAGTTCTACAAGCAACTCGCCCAGTTGTCGCCACGCGGCATTGCCTCCTGGACCTGGGCTGAACCGCAAGATGCGCTTAACGCCGGGTCGGTCGCCATGGCAATTGAGAAGGGTCAGTATCTTGCCACCTTCGAAACAGCGTCAGGACGGCCGGCTTCCGATCTGGGCTGTGCGCCGGTGCCTATGTCCTCGGACGGCGGTCGCGCCTCGATCTACTATTCCAACGGCGCCATGATCATGACCGACGATCCGAATCGACGCGCCGGTGCCGAGGCGTTTCTTCGCTTCGTTCTGGAACCTGAGAACTATGCGCCGTTCCTGCTGGCCGAGCCTGGCCTTTTCCTGCCCTTGACGGAGACCGGCTTCACCGATGAATGGCGTAATGACGAGGTTCTGCAGCCCTATTCCGAGTGTGTCGACCTGATGATCGAGCAGTCGGGATACGGCGTGCTGCCCGGCTTCAACACCGGCACGGTTCAGGACGCCATCGGGCCGATCATGGCATCCAACATCATGAGCCAGGTTGTGCAGCAGCTTGTCGTCGGGGACGAGAGCGCTGAAAGAGCCGCCGCCTGGGGCCAGAAGCAGATGGAAAGCGCACTGTCTCAATGACGACAGGCGACCTCGCCGCAACGCAGCCGAATTCGGCAGAGGTAACGGCCGGCTCCCGGGAGCCGGCCGAATTGCCGGTACGCGCCGGTATTGGACGACTGTTCATCGCGCCGCTGCTGATCTGGCTTGGCTTTACCCTGGCGATGCCTCTGGCCTATTGCATCTGGATCAGCCTGACGAACGCCAATACGATCGGCGGCGTGCCGCGCTTCGTGGGCCTTGCCAATTATATCACCGTGCTCCGCGACGGCACCATGTCCGGACCATTTCCGCTGAGCCTGGCGTGGGCGTTCGGCGGCGCTGTCCTGCAGACACTGATGGCCGCGGGTGCAGCGATGCTCCTCCACCAGAAAATCAGGGGCCAACACATCGCCCGCACCTGGATCATGGCCTCCTGGGTGGTGCCAACCATCGTGACCGCATTTCTGTGGCGCTGGATGCTCAACGCCGACTTCGGTGTGGTCAATCACATCCTGCTCTCGATCAATATCATCGCCGAGCCGATCGACTTTCTGGGTGATCCCGATTACGCCTTTGCCACCGTCACCTGGGTGAATGCCTGGCGCTGGTTCCCGCTGATGACGCTTCTTATTCTCGCTGCCCTGACGCGCGTTGCGCCCGAGTATTATGAGGCGGCCAGGGTGGAAGGGGCGAACAACTGGCAGCTTTTCACCAAGGTAACGCTGCCGTTCATCCAACCTGTCCTTTATGTCGTCGGCTTGCTTGGCACACTTTGGTCAATCAACGTTTTTGACATTATCTGGCTGACCACCAAGGGCGGACCGCTGGCCGCCACAAAGACCATGCCGGTGGCGATCTATGAGCGCGCGTTCCAGCAGTTCTCGCTCGGCGAAGCGGCGGCGATGAGCATGCTATTGGCACTGTTCCTGCTTGTCTTTGCGGTCCTGTTCATCAAATTCGTGCCACGGGGCGCGTCAGAGCAGGAGGTGTTGTGAGCATGTCGGCACATCGAGTTGGTTTGACGATACGCTACGGACTGACCATCGTGCTTTTGGCGATTATCGGCGCGCCATTCATCTGGATGGTGATGTCTTCCTTCCAGCCGACATCGGTGCTCATCCAACCGGATATCCTGTTCTCAGCGGAGGCGTTTACGCTCGATAATTATCGCAGACTGCCCACACAGGCCAATTTCCTGCTCTTTCTGAGCAATTCGCTGATTGTCGCGCTGGCGAGTACGCTGATCGCTGTCCCGCTGGCCTTGCTGGCCGCCTACAGCGTCTACCGCACACGCTATCGCGGCCGCCGCACTATCTATATTCTGCTGATCGTCGTCTATGTCTTTCCCGGTATCTTGCTGCTTGCGCCTTTGTTCAGGCTGTTCGCCCTCGCCGGCGTACTCAACACCCTGGCCAGCCTGATCATAATCAACGTCACGTTCGCGGTGCCGTTCAGCGTCTGGCTGATGCGCGGGTTCTTCAATTCGATCCCCGAGGGCATCGAGGAGGCTGCCGCCATTGACGGGGCCAACGATCTGCAGATCCTGTGGAAGATGATCGTACCGCTGACCGCGCCGGGCATCATTGTCACCGGCACTTACACATTTGTCTTCTGTTGGACCGAATTTCTGTTTGCCTCGGTGTTTCTTATCGACGACGACCTGAAAACCCTGACGATCGGGCTCGAGGGGCTGGTCTCGCAATACTCCATAGACTGGGGTCTGTTATCGGCAGCGGCCGTCATGACAGCCGTGCCGGTCGTCGCGCTTTTCGCTTTCGCGGGCCGCTTTTTTGTCGAAGGGGTCACGTCGGGCGCAAGCAAGTAATCCATGCCGGTGCTTGTGCTGAGCACGGCATTTGCGCGATCGCCGTGGCAATGTCATGCGGAGGCGTTTGCGTACGCCTCACCCTTCAACGAGCGCTCATGCCACCGTCAACCGGGATGATCGCACCGGTCAGATAGCTGGCTTCGTCGGACGCAAGGAACACCGCAACATTGGCGACTTCCCGCGCCAACCCTATGCGCCCGAGCGGAATCATGCTTTCAAAATGTGCGCTGAAGCCTTCTTGCCGCATCGCACCGGCAATCATGGGCGTATCGATCGGACCCGGACAAATGCAATTGACCCGGATACCGGATCTCGCCCAATCGACTGCAAGGGCGCGGGTCAGTGCTATCAGCCCACCCTTTGACGCAGTATATGCGTCGGCGCCGCTGACGCCGACAATTCCGTTGATCGATGAATTGTTGATGATCGAGCCGCCGCCGCTTTCGACCATCAGCGGAATGGCATGCCTGCAAACAAGGCCCGGCCCCTTGAGGTTGATGGCTAATATGCCATCCCAGGCCTCTTCGGGCGTATCGACGACACTGGCCATTTTGTACCGGCTGTTCGCGCTGAAACCAATGCCGGCGTTGTTGAATAGAATATCGAGCCGGCCAAACCGGGCCCTGACCTGTTCCATCATCTCGACGACCGAGGCTTCGGAAGAGATATCAACCGTGCATGCGAAGGCGCCGATGGATTGCGCCAGCGCCTCGCCTTTCTCACCGTCGACGTCCGCAATCACAACCTTGGCGCCCTTTTGAGCAAACAGCGTGCAGGCTTCCAGGCCCTGGCCTGACGCGCCGCCGGTCACGAGAGCCACCTTTCCGGAAAACATTGGCATTCACCTCATGAAGTCGAGTGTCAGACAATCGAACGCGGACAGCGCAGGTTTGCGATGGCGTCAAGCGCCGGTTCAAGGTGCCCGCGTCCGCCTTTCAACGCAAAACGCAAATGGCCCGGGAGAAGAAGATCGAATTCGTATTGTGCTAACTTGCGTATCGAGTCGCACACCTGCGATACGTTGCAATCGTAAACGTCCTGAAGCGCAACGCAGCCGTCGCAGAACACCGCGTCTCCGGAGATAAGCGCGTTTTCGCCGCCGATCTCGACCAGGAACGAGAAGTGGTCATGCGAATGTCCGGGCGTTGCGATCGGCGTGATTTGCGCCCATCCCAACGGCAAGACGTGCCGGTCTTGCACAATCCTGTCGACCGGACACTTGTGGAAGCGATAGTCCGCTGGATAGACGCCGGCATTTCGAGCGCGATCAAGACTGATGGCGGCCTCATCCCCAGATCCGACCATCCGCGCCGTCTCCTCGCCGGCGAAAACCTCGACGTCGAATTCGTCGCGAAGCCACGCCGCTCCGCCCGCGTGATCGGCGTGGCCATGGGTCAGAAACAGCCATTTCACGTCGCGCGGAGCGATGCCGCACTTGTCCAGAACGCGCCGGAACGCATCCGGCGCGCGCCCGGCTCCGGAATCAAACAGGGCAAAACCCTCGCCGACATGCATCAAATAGGCATTGCAGTCCAGATCGTCGGTGAGGCCAATACCGGAGGCGCCACTGAAAGCAAGATGAATATGCGGGTGTATTTGCATGGTGTCAGTGCCTGAATGCGTTCGAGACCGTTTCCAGCATCCCTGCCAGGTCCCGGTCCGATGGATCGACGTCAATCGTCAGAGCGCGGTCGTACCCGGTCTCGGTCATGCCGCCGGCATCCTTGAGGATATGCGCGGTCAGGATGAGCACATACGGTCCCGGAGGCAAAAGCGATTTCTTCGATTCGAGTTCACGCAGCGCCGCGACGGTGCTGGCCGAGCCGGGTTCGCAGCCTATTCCTTCAACCCGGCCCAGCTCCTTTATCGCCGACAGGATGGCCTCGTCGCTGACCGCCCAGGCCAGTCCCCCGGTCGCGCGTATTCTCCTGAGGGTTCGGGTCCCGTCCGACGCATAGCCGCGCAGCGGATCGTTGATCGAACCGGCAATCGTCCTGGCGGGTTCGGACCATTCCTCGACCTCCTGCCGGTCTTCGGCAAAGGCTCGGGCGATCGGCGCGCATCCCTCGGCCTGCACGCCCACCATTGCAGGCATCTTGCTGATCTTTCCTTCAGAAAGCATCCCGCTAAAGCCTTCATACACGCCTTCCAGCATCGGCCCGGCGCCGATCGGAACGAAAACACTGCCGGGTGCCTGTCCCATATGATCGACGATCTCCTTGGCGATCCGGTCGTAGGCCGAGGTCATATAGGGATTGATGAAAGTGGAAGTCAGATTGGCCCAGGCCGGGTTGCTCCGGTTGACGCGCACCGCCACCTGCTGTGCATCCGAGAAACTGCCTTCCACCTGAACAAGGAACGCACCGTGGGTCCGCACCTGGAGGAGCTTTCCTGCCGCGGTCCCCAAAGGCAGTACAACGATACAGGGAAGCCCCGCGCGCGCCGCGTAGGCGCTGACCGCGCCGGCGTTGTTGCCGGTCGACGCGCAGACAATGCCCCTGGCGCCGATGGCGCGGGCGATCGAAACCGCGAATGCGGCGCCACGATCCTTGAAGGAACCGGTCGGGTTCAGCCACTCTGCCTTGCCGTGCACGTCCAGGTCCGGGAACAACCGCCTCAACGGCAGCAGCGGCGTATCACCTTCCCCCAGTGTCACCGCATTTTTCCCCAGATCGGGCGCATCCGGACGGTTCAGCTTCAGCGTGCCGCCGCAGTTTGTGCATAATGGCCGCAAGTCCGCCGGCCGAGTAGCGCCACAGAACACACATTCAAGCGACATGTCGGATATTGCGGTCGATCCGTTCATTTGGCTGCCCACATTTCCACCTCGACGCGAAAGCCCTCAAGCAAGCCGCATTGGATAGCGGTACGAACCGGGAGAGGGCTGGGCATGGCATCCCGATACACCGAGTTGAACGCATCCCAGTCCGCAAGGTCGGCCAAGTATACATTCACTTTGAAAACGTCTTCCATACCATAGCCGGCAGTGGCTAGCTGCCGCTTGCAGTTTTCAAGTGTAGCGGCTGTTTGCTCTACGACCGTATCGCCTATGACTTCACCGTGGGGATCCACCGAGACCTGGCCGGAAATGACCGCAATGCGTTGTGCGACGATCTCCATGACAGGAGAGTAGGGGCCAGCGGTGATGTGCTGGCGAGCATTTGCAGGAACACGTTTTGCGATGTTTGATGACATTTCTAACCCCTTTTCCTCGTAAACGGCCGGGACCCTTCAGGTCCCCCAGTGCTTGACCATCGCGATCAGCATCTTTGCGGCCTGGACGATCTGCCCGGCAGCCACATGCTCATCGGAACTGTGCGCCTGCTCGATATGGCCGGGCCCGAATATCAGCGTCGGTACGCCGAAGTGACACATCTTGCTGGAATCCGAGCCGAAGGAGGCCCCTTTCAGCGCTGGATCGACACCGAATTCCCGGCAGACCCGCTGCATGACGCGAGCGACAGGCTCGTTCGGGCTAACGTCCTGGGCGGCCGAATCGATAAATGGCCGGCACATCTCCATTTGCAGCTCTTCAGGACCTTCCGTCTCCAATTCCTTAGCGATGCTCAGAAACCTCTCCCAAGCCCCTTCGCCGGTGTCGGTGGGCAAATAGCGATACTCGAAACGCAGGTCCGCACGCGCCGGAACCGTATTCGGACCTTCGCCCGCATGTAGTGCGGTACAAACAAGTGTCGGGTCGCCAAGTGTTGGATGGGCTGGCGCATCCGCGGCCACAGCCCGGAAGCGCTTTGTCAGTTCCATGGCATAGGTCAACGCATCGACGCCGCTTTGCGGTGTGGAGCTGTGTGCCGCTCGCCCAAGCACGTGAACATTCCAGCGAATGACCCCCTTGCAGGCGGAAAACAACCTCAACCCGGTCGGTTCACCCGCAATGCCGGCATCATATCCGTTAAATTGTTCCAAATGATGCAGGATGCCGCGGAAGTCTGCTTCCTCATCAGCCGCGGCGAGCAGCGTAACGGAGCATTTCGGCGCATCGTCGCGCAACGCCGCCAACGCGAGCATGAAGGCCGCCAGACAGCCCTTGTCGTCAACCGCTCCGCGCCCGAAGATGTTGCCGTTTCGACAGGTCGCCTCGAAGGGTGGAACCGACATGCCCGCGACCTGCACCGTGTCGGTGTGCGCTTCCCACAGCAGGTGCCCGGCGCCACTGCCTTTCAGGGTGGCAACGACATTGGGACGTCCGGGCATCACGCCCTGGATTTTAGCGTCGAACCCGAGTTCTGTGAGCCATTGATGGACAAATTCGGCTATCGCCTGTTCGCCGTACCAGTGCCTGGGCGTTTCCGGCAGTTCGAAAGCCGGATTGATGCTTGGAATGGCGATGAGCGCGCTAAGCAACTCGGTTGCCGCAGCCAAGCTCAGCGGGTTGCGGTAAGCAGCAGGGCCGACAGGCCGTCCGGCGATCATTCGTGATGCTCCGATCTTTTGTAGGCCTGGTTCAGAAGAGAATCGAGGATCAGCGCGGCCGCGATTATCAGCCCCTTGTACAATTGGATGCTGGATGGATCGACGCCGAGGACCCGCAGGGCGTTGGTCAGCAGGCTGACAATCAGTGCACCGACGATCACCCCTGGCACGCTTCCTTTTCCACCATAGATGCTGGTTCCGCCAATGACCGCAGCGGCAATTCCATCCAAAAGAATGCCGGTTCCGCCGACATTGGGCGTGATGACCGGAATCCGCGATACGATGAAGACGGCCGCCAGAAAGTAGAATGCGGCGGCAAAGACATAGGTCACGAACAGCTGCTTTCTCAATTTGAGGCCGGCGAGCACCGCGCTTTCAGCGTTCGAACCGATCGCATAGGTGTACAAACCAAGCCGCGTGCTCCGCATGGCGGTGTTCAGGGCGACAGCGACAACGGCCGTCGCGGCGACCAATATCGGGATCCCCACGATCGTCCCCAAGCCGAACTCCCGCAGCCAGTCGTTGCTGACCAGCAGAACGCCACGCGTCGCGGCTATGAGCGTAAACCCCTGTGCAATGATCATGGTCGCCAGCGTCGCCACAAAGGGCGGAACGCCGATATAGCCGACCAGAACACCGTTGATGGCGCCAAACGCGATTGCCACCGTAAATCCTGCCAGCAATGCGAGCGGAAGCGACGCGTCTTCCAGGAGAACCACACCGGTCACAACGGCACACAACGTCACGACGGCGCCGGCCGACAGATCGATCCCCGCCGTGACAAGAACGAGGAAAGCCCCCAGAGCCAGAACGGCGATGGGGGTTGCCTGCACAATGACAATGAGCAGGTTCGAGAACGCGATGATGCGGCTGTCGATCAGGCTCAGGATCGTCAGCAGGGTGACAAGTATGATCGCGGGCGAATAGCGAAATGCCAAATCTTGCAAGGGACCGCGCTCCATCGCTTCTCTCACTTCCCGGCCAGCCGCTCAGATGGCCCAGTCTTCCACGTCCTCAGGTTCGCCGCTCTTCACGCTGCGCAAGATCGCGTCGTTCACCGCAACGGCGCGAAGCGCGTCCGAAACGGGGATAATGAACTCCCCGTTCGATTGCAGCGCCGTGGTGAAGTGAAGGATCTCTTCGGCCAGGTCGCCGACAAGGCGGCCGTTTACCGTTGGCCAATGCGAGCCGTCGGGCAGGCTCCACGAGCCCTTCGAGAGGACTCTCAAACCATGATCGCGCACATCGAGATCGATGACGCCCTCCGTTCCGACGATCTCCGTCCTTGCCCAGATGCCGGTCGGAGCGCTGTCGGGGAGGCTCCAGCCGAAGTAAAGCTGACCGGCCATGCCGTTTGTCAGTTCGCATGTGCTGAGAATGGCGTCCTCGGACGACACGCCCGCCTTGGGCATGGCCTTGGAAACCGAACGCGAATAGACGCGTTTGATGTCGGAGCCGGAAATCCACTGGAGAGCGTCGACGTCATGAACGCCCAGATAGAAACAGACGCTGGATGTGCCGTTCATTCGCGCGCCTATCATGTTGAGGGAGAAGCGGCCGCTCGAACCGTGGATAGGCTCACCGATCGCGCCATCCCTTACCAGATCGGCGGCTTGCGCATAGCGGGGATCGAACCGCAGGACGTGACCGATCAGCAGTGGTGCGCCGGACTTGCGCGCAGCCGCGGCGATGGTCTTCGCCGCGTCCAGCGTATGCGCCATGGGCTTTTCCAGAAGGACCGGCGCGCCGTTCTCAAGCAACCGGCAGGTGGCGTCCTGGTGAAGGGTGTCGGGAAGCGCGACGACATAGGCATCGAACTGCTTGGCGTCGAGCGCATCTCCGACATCCTTGAACCAGGGAACCTCAAACGCCGTCGCGGCTTCTTCTCCGACTTCTCTGGATGTGTCGACGATTCCGGCGAGCTCGGCCGTCGGGCAGTCGACGATGGCCTGTGCATGAAATCGTCCCATGAAGCCGCCGCCGACAACGCCAACGCGGATTTTTGCATTCGTCATGTCGTAATCTCCTCCTGTTTGTTCGAGCCGGTCTGATCGGCTGTCTGCGCCTTGGACGGCCTTCGCCCGAATGCCAGCGCCATGACTTCTTCTTCGCTCGCCCCGCGGGGCAGTTCACCCATCAGCCTGCCCTCGTGCATGACCAATATGCGATCGGACACGCCCAACACCTCGGGAAGCTCGCTGGACACCAGAAGAACCGCCGCGCCGGCGGTTTTGAACTCTGCGATCAATCGATGGAGCTCGGCCTTGGCGCCCACATCGACGCCGCGGGTCGGCTCGTCCAACAGCAGTATGCTCGGATTCGTGGCGAGCCACTTACCGATGACCACCTTCTGCTGATTGCCGCCCGACAGCTCCCCGGTCGGCTTTGCCTGATTGGGAGGGCGCACATCCAGGCGTTCGATCATCCGTGAGACCAAGGCGCGGCCGCGCCTCTGGCGCAGAACGCCCATGACGCTGTTGCGGCGCATCCAGGCAAGGATCAGATTGTCGCGAACCGACATCTTGGGAACCACGCCCTCCAGATGGCGGTCTTCGGGAACGTAGATGATGCCGGCGTCCACACCTTTCATCATGTCGCCGCGCGGCAGGCGCCGGCCGAACACCTGAATGTCTCCGGAAATGTAGCGGTCCAGGCCGGCGATGCACCGCATCACTTCCGAGCGGCCGCTGCCGAGCAATCCGGCGAGCGCCACCACCTCGCCTTTGCGCAATGAGAAGGATGCGTTCTTGAGAAGATGGCCGTCCGACAGGTGCGATACCGACAGGCAGACTTCGCCGGGGGTCGTTGGCGCATGCGGGAACACGTTGCTCAATGACCGCCCGACGGTCATTTCGATCAGCTTGTTTTCGTCCAGGTCGCTGGTCCTGCCGGTGCCGCTCAGCTTGCCGTCACGCAGAACGACGATACGGTCGGAGAGTTCGAAAATTTCCTCGAGCTTGTGGCTGATATAGAGGACCGCGCATCCCCTTTTCTTGAGGGCGTTTACAATCGCGTAAAGCTTGTCGCGTTCCTTATTGGTCAGTGCCGAGGTCGGCTCGTCCATAATGACAAGCCAGGCGTCCGAGGCGAGGCACTTGGCAATCTCGACCAACTGTCTTTGTCCCACCGTCAGCGTCGAAAGGCGCGCGTTCGGATCGATGTCCAGATCGATCTCCGACAATATGCGCCTGGCCCGTCGGCGCATGGCCCCGCGGTCAATCAGCGGGCCGCGAAGCGGCTCGGCGCCGAGAAAGATATTCTCGGCCACCGTCAGGGCGGATACCAGCGGAAAGTGCTGATGAATGACGGCAACGCCTGCGGCGCGGCCGCGCGAGACATTGGTCAGTTCAACAACGTTGCCGTCGAGAAGTATCTGTCCGCTGTCGGGCGTATGGACACCGGAAAGACACTTCACCAGGGTCGACTTGCCGGCGCCGTTCTCGCCTGCCAGCGCGACGACTTCGCCGGACCGCACGACCATATCGACGTGGCTCAGCGCGTTCACGCCGCCAAACGTCTTGGTGATGTCGCGCAGCTCGATTTTCCGGGTGGAAGTCTTTTCCGCGGCCGCTTCCACCGGACCGCTTTCAGATTGTGCCGCCGGACGAGAGCCGCTCCGGCCGGCCAGCTTGAACAGCCGGCCCTCGACGCGGCTCAATGCAACCGCAAACAGGATCAGCAGCCCGGTTACGAAATAGATGATCTGTTGCGGCACCTGCTGAAAGGCCAGCCCGACATTGATGCAGCCGACAAGCAGGCAGCCGAGCGCGGTTCCGAGGATGCGGCCCTCGCCGCCGGAGAGTTTTGTGCCGCCTATGACGGCTGCGGTGATCGCGGCGAACTCAAGCCCGACTCCGGCCAGCGGCTGCGCCGACCCGAGGCGTCCGATCACGATCACCGAACCGAGCCCGGCCGACGCGCCGGCCAAAACATAGACCATGACCTCAACGAAGCGGACGGGCACCAGGCTGGCCCTCGCCGCGGCACGGTTCCCGCCGACCGCGAATATCCACCGGCCGAACACCGTGCGGGAGAAAATCCAGGCCCAGACCAGGCAAGCCAGGAGCGCGATGAAAAACGGCACCGGCACGCCGAACATCTGTGCCGAGCCGGCCCAGATCAAAACGGGGTCGGTGACCTGGATGCTGCTTGCCGACGATATCGAAAGTGCGCCGCCCCTGGCGGCCGCCATCGTGGCCAGCGTGGCCAGGAAAGGCGAAATGCCGAGAAAACTGATCATCAGGCCATTGACGAGCCCGACCGAGGCACCGACCGCGATGGCGGCGATGATCGCGGCGACCGCCGAACCGCCGGTAAATGCCAGCGCTTGCGCCGCGACAATACCGCTGACGGCCAGAACCGCGCCGACGGAAAGATCGATGCCCCGGGCCACGATGACCGCCGACATCGCAAGCGCGACGAGGGCCACGACGGACGTTTGCTGCAGGATATTCAGCAAGGATTGCAGAGATAAGAATAACGGCGCCATCCCGCCAAAGAACAGGATCGACGCCAGAATCAGAAATATCAGTGCGAACTCTCCAGCGTGTATCTTGTTCGTAAGATGATTCATGACAGCTTAGCCTCGGAGAATCTGCCCGGCCTGGAGGGCTCCGGGCAGATTCTCACCCAGGCCAAACGCCTCGGGAGGTCGTCTAATTGGCGGCCGTTCCGGCCAGGATGGCATCAGGCTGTGACGGCCCCATCTGCTCGGAGTAATTTGTGGCTTCGACGACCGCCGTGTCGGGCGAAATATATTCGAAGCTGAGCCCGCGCGACTTGAGCTTCTCGGCATTGCCGTCGCTGGTGACGAAGTAGGTGGGCATTTTGAGTTCCTTGGTTTCGAACTCGGCACCGCGCGCAAGACGCGCGCCGACAGCGACGTTCCAATAGCCGACGCGATACGCGCCGGTAAGCACGTTGATCACCATGTCGCCGCGCTTGAGCATCGGCAGCAGTTCCGCGTCGGCGTCGTGGCTGGCATAGATGACCTCGCCGCCCGCCGCCGCGACACCCGCCTGCGCCGGCAGGCAGAGCATGTCCGCGATGCAGGCGATGGCCGCCAGATCGGGATTCGCGGTGACCACGGTCTGGGCAATGTCAGTCGCCTTCGAAGAATCCCAGTCGGTCGGCTGAACGCTGACGATCTCGATGTTCGGGAATTCCGACTCGATCACGCTTACAAAGCCTTTTTCCCTTGTGTCGGAAACGAAGTTGCCGCGCTGGCCGACCAGCAGGGCCACTTTTCCTTCCCCGCCAAGCCAATTGCCCAGGGCGCGGGCGACCATGCCCATGTTCTCGATGTCGGGATAAAGCGTCGCATAGTTCCAGCCCGCCTCGACCCTGTTGCCCATGGTTACGACAGGGATGCCAGCTTCCTCGGCCTTCTTGATCACAGGGATCAGCGCGTTCTTGTCCATGGGATCGATGAGGATCACATCCACGCCTTGCGCGATGTAGTTCTCGATGATGGCGATTTGCCGCTCGAGGCTGGCTTCGGCGCTCTGCCAGACCGTTTTCACATCGTAGTCCTGTGCCGCAACGTCACCGGCCTCTTTCATGCGCACGAAGAAAGAATTCTGAAGATCGATAGCCGCGATGCCAAGGACCGGCCGCTCATCAGCGGCAGCCACGCCGCCGATGAACGTGGCGACAACCATGCCTATCACCGTCAGTGCGTGAGCGAGGTATCTCATTGTGCTGTCCTCCCAGTCAGGGTCATAAAGTTTCTATCAGGTATTCCATAATAGGGTAATATATTCTATAATTGCGTTTCCCTAATGTCAACTGATGAAACGGAAGATTCTGGACAGCGGCTGCACGCGGACGCAAAGCGAAGCGATGGCCGGGGAGAGAGATTATATATTTTTTTCAGATTATTATATCTATACCTGTGTCCAGGTTTAGCGCCGAAAGGCATGGCGATTAACACCGGGCCCGGCACCACGCCGACAGCCAAACCTTGACCACGCCGAATGTCGGCACTTGAAGATTTCTGATTTTATTCCCTAATAATGTAATTATGATAGGAGTCTTTTAAGCGATCTGATTCCGTTGGGGATAATCTGGAGGGCAGAGCATGAATTCGGACGCAGCCGACAACCCGGCGTTCAACCCGAAGCGGAAACGCACCGGCGCTCTGGAGCGGTGCAAGCAGATTTGCGAGCATCTGATGGAGGCTAGCGACGGGCAGTCGCCGTATGAGATCGCCAAGTCCGTCAACGCGCCGCTTTCGACTGTCTATTCGGTCTCCGAGACGATGGTCGAGATCGGGTTTCTGGAGCGTGGTCCCGACGGGACACTTTGGCTCGGCTCTCGTCTTTTTCATTACGGGCTGGCATTCAGCGCGCGGATATCTCTGTTATCGATTGCCCGCGAGGAGATGCGATCGCTTTCCAACCTTCTGGGCGAGACAGTTCAACTGTGCGGACGGGATGGCGGATGGATGGTCGTGGTCGACATGTTTGAACCCAATCGTCAGGTGCGCGTCTCCAGCCGCGTTGGATCGAGAATGCCACTGAACTGGACGGCCTCCGGCCGCCTGCTGGTTTCCCATCTGCCATACGCGGAACGTCGCGAGATCTTTGAATCAACGTGCCGGCCTTCCCCGACCCGTCGTGCCGAGTTGGATCTCGACACGCTCTGCAAGCAGGCGCAAAGCGCGGTCGAAAGCCGGCTTTCCGTTCAAATGAGCGAGTCGGACGAGCAGGTGGCCTGCATTGCCGCGCCTATTTTGGACATGGACAGGCGCTGCGACCTGACCATCAGCGTCGTGCTGCCAAGCCAAAGAGCTGAGGAAAGGCTGGAAACATATTCAGCGGCCGTCAAGGAAGCCGCCAGCAGAATCGAAAAAAGTTCAGGAGGTCAACCCTTCTCGCAGCACTCGTCGGCGTGATAGGGTGCCGCGGTCAGCGCCTCGAACCTAAAGATGTTCAGTCCCAGGTGACGCTGCCCGGCGTAGTGAGATGCGTCCCATTGTCCGTGAGGACGGTACGGATCTTATCGAGCACGCCCTCAATCAAGCGGTGTAGGAAGTTGCCGGCAGCATACTTGGTGCCTCGCTCATGCAACTCCGCACATGTACATTTGGATGTGCGATCAACGGCCATGAACATGCGCAGCGACGCAGCATCGGCCGTGGGCCCTCGCGCACGGCAATCGCCTCGCCATACAGTTCGAATGATCCGAACCGCAGAGATGATGCCGTCGGCCGGCTTGTCGGTCTCTTTGTCGTCTATCTGTTTGCCTTGGGCACCCTGGGGTATCACCTGTCAACCCCGCCCATGCTCGTCGCCCTTCTCTGGCTCGGCGGATATCGCAGGCCTGTGCCCGCCTTGATCTATGGGCTCGGCATTTCCTTCGGGGCGGCATTTCTGTTTGAAGTATTCCTGAAAATCGTACTGCCAGGTGGATTTTGGCGTCTGAATATTCCTTGGTGAGATGATGCTGGCAGAGTCTCTTGGTCTCGGGTTTGCCCTTTTCTTCACACCGCTCACGCTCGGATTGACCAGCAAGCCCGATATTCCCATGGTGCGGGCGAGTTTTTCATCCATAGCCCTGACCCTCGGACATTGGGTCAATCTTTTGAGATCGTCCGCCATCGGTGCGTTCTTCGGCTCGCTTCCCGGAGCGGGGGGCGTGATCAGTTCATTTACCGCCTATGCCGCGGCGAAAGCTGCCGCAAGACCGGAGGAAAAATACGGCGAGGGAGCTGAGGGCGGTATCGTGGCAACAGAAAGCGCCAACAACGCCACTGTCGGTGGAACGCTGGTTCCGTCTCTTGCATTGGGCATACCCGGAGACGCAGCGTCGGCCGTTCTCATCGGTGCGCTCCTCATTCTCGGTTTCTTTCCGGGGCCGACATTGTTCGAACAGCAACCGGAGATCGCGGGCGGCGTCTTCCTGGTCTATCTGACTTCAAATGTTTTTCTGCTCTTTGCCGGTATTTTGACAACGCCGGTATTCGTCTACGTGCTGCGGTTAAGAAAATCACATCTCATTCCGATTGTGCTTCTTCTGTGCGCCATCGGTACATTTGCGCTTCAAGCGTCAATATTCGATCTTTGGGTCATGCTCGCTTTTGGATTGATCGGCATATTGTTCAGGGCAGCCGACTATCCATTGGCTCCGGTCGTGATCGGGACAATTCTCGGTCCGCT
Organism: Hoeflea sp.; assembly: GCF_984452065.1. Classification (NCBI taxonomy): domain Bacteria; kingdom Pseudomonadati; phylum Pseudomonadota; class Alphaproteobacteria; order Hyphomicrobiales; family Rhizobiaceae; genus Hoeflea; species Hoeflea sp. The sequence continues at coordinate 22,070 of NZ_CFHWAF010000008.1, forward strand.
TCTTGAAAACAACTATCGGCGGTCTTTGCTGATTTCCCAGGACGGACATTGGATTTTCCTGGAGCGTCCCGTCTCCGCCGTACTGATTGCAATCAACATTCTTCTGATCTTGGGCGCAATCTGGTTTGCCCTTCGACAGAGAAACCGCGACGGACACTCACCTCTGGCCTCCAGCATGTAAGCGAGCGGTTTCACCCGACTTGCTCGCCGAGCGTGGCGTGACCGTGGCGGACGGTTTGCCGATCCCGGTGGCCACGCCCGCCCATGTTGGCGCCACTCGGCAAGCCTTTGATCCATTGGTGCGGATGGCCGAGATCCACCGCGCGGAACAGGTGGCAGTGCCACACAAAGGTCTCCCCAACTCACGGAAATCTATGCAGATGCAAGACTTCCGGCCGACCCGTCAGTGTCCCCTTCCTGAGCGATCTCTGTCAGAGTGGCCAGCAATCTGGCCACCTCGCGCTCCGTGTTGTAATGGCAAAAGGAAATCCGAATGCAGTCTGTCATGCCGAGCGGGGACAGTACATTCCCGCTGTAATGATCCGCTTTGCGCGTATGCGTGCGGATGCCTTGGGCATTGAGCGCGCTGACCACCTCTTCCGACGACATCCCATCGACAACAATGGACACCAGGCCTTCACGCGCCGGATTGTCGGCACCGCCCAGAATGGTGACATTTTCCAGATCGCGCAGTCCTCGAAGATTGCCGATGCCGTTGATCATGGCATTGCTCAGGTGGGTTTCATAGGCGTGAATGGCACGGCCTGCCGCTTCGATCCGCCTGCGCGGGTCGGTTTCCTGCGAAACCTCTCCGCCGAGCCAGTCGAAATAGGCCACGACGTCGGACAGAGTGGCGTAAGAACCGGTGTCTCGTGTCCCGAATTCCCAACCTGTCGCCGGTGCGTCGATCAGCATGTCATGCGGAAGCGCGCCCAGCCTGTCGGAAATCCAGGCGATGCCGTAACCGTGGCGCGAGAACATCTTGTAGGGCGAAATCGCATAGCCATCGACATTATAGGCGTCCAGATCCAACTGCCCATGCGCGGCATGCTGGATTCCATCGACGATGATCAGACAGTCCGGTGAAACCGCGCGGATCGCCGCCGAAATCGCGGTAACATCCATGCCCATCCCCGTCACCGGAGAGGCGTGCAGGATCGTGGCCACCGCCACATCGGGCGTCATCAAGGCGCTGTAATCCTCGGCGGTGACAAGACCCGTGGCGTCATCATGGGGCACATTCACATACTCCAGCTCCGCAATTGCGGCCCAGCGGCGGGCGGCGCTGCGAGAAGCAGGATGTTCGATGGATGAGCCAATCACCCTGGCGCCCTTCGGCGCGCTCAGACAAGCCGTGCGGATCATGCGGAAAAGCAGTTCCGTGCCGCTTTCACCGGCAAAAAACTGTCCCGAGGTCGCGTTCATGAAAACGGCCAAGTCCGCCTTGGCCTTGTTGATCACATCCTGTGCGGCCTTGCCTGCCGGGTTGATGCGGCCCGGGTTGTCCGGGATCGCCGCATAAAATCCGGACGTCTCGACAACCGACTTCAGCGTCAGCGCACCTCCTGCGTTTTCAAAGAAGATGCGATCGCCCTGAAACGGACAACTGTCTACATGCGCGAAACGGTCGCGTATCTCGGCCAAAAGGTCTGGATTGTCCTGGATCATGGTCGGGGGTCCTGTCGAGGCCATGGACGCTGTCTAAGAAACCGGGGTTTGCGGGGCCGTGATCGTTTCAAGGAAACGTTCAAGCACTGAAAACCCGAGATCGGCGGTAAAGCACTGCGCAAGATAATCCTCCACATCATGACCGTTGTTTTCAAACCTGAGACGGTTCTGTGAAAACCAGGCACGCAAGTCGGGCTCTGCCATTTCCGGATGCGGTTGAACACCCCAAACCGGACCATCGGACCAGCGCCAGAGGTGATTGCCGCAGCCCGCGCCGTCCGCCAGAACGATGATCTCCTCGCGCTTTGCCACAACTTCATCGCCGTGCCAGTGATAGACATCAAAGCGTTCCGGCAGCTTGTGACACAGCGGATCGTTCCGCGCCGCCGCGCTCAGCACAATCGTGCCACGCCCGCCTTCATGGGTCGCGCGTTTGAACACCGTTTCGCGCCCGACCAGAGCAGAGGCCAATATCTGGCAGCCAAAGCACAGCCCGATCATGGGGGTTTGCCGCGCGGCAAGCTCGGGCAGCAACTTGTGCAAGCGATGGACCCAGGGCAGATCGTCATAGGCCGCATCGAAACTCGGACTGACATAGACGCCGCAATAATCATGATCGGACGGGAATTCGCCCAGATTGGTTCTACAGGTTTCAACCGTTAAACCGCTGGCGGCAATGGCCCGGTCAAACCGGGTCTCGGGCTGCGGCGCGTGCCAATTGTCCAGGTAAAGAAACGGTTTCACCGTCATGCCAACCGATCCGTCTGCATGCGCTGCGCCTGAGTTGCGACCGGATCGACGCGCAGATCCGCCGTCAGCACCACGCCATAGTCGTCACGCGCCGCCTGGACCGTGATCAGATCGTCAAGCACATCTTGCCGCACCAACTCCGCATCACGCGTCATCGGGTCTCCATAGCCGCCGCCGCCGGGCATCTCCAGCACAAGCTTCCGGCCATAGGGCACCGTCTGGCGCCCTTTGCTTTTCAGCGGCGCATTTGTGTCGGTGCGCACAACGCCTGCCGCACCGTCGAGCCCCCCATGACGGCCCTTGGGCGCCTGCCATGTGCGATCAAACATTGCGGCTATGCTGAACGGCGCGCCGCCTTCACAGCCGAATTCCAGAACCTGACCCAGCCCGCCGCGAAATGCTCCGGCTCCGCCGGAGCCTTCGCGAAACTCCTTGCGCCATATGATCAGCGGGTACTGCGCCTCGATTGCCTCTACCGGTGGCGTGCGCACGCCGGAGGGAAAGGCGGTCGTCGACATGCCATCCAGCGTCGGACGCCCGCCCGTGCCGCCGGTGTTGAAGGTGATCACATCGAAATCCTCGGTCAGAACGGGCGCGCTTGCCGCCACCTCCGGATCGACCGCCGTCCTGCCGCCGCGGAACATCGGGTTCCACATGGCCCCGGCCCCCTCGGCCGGGACCTTGTCCGGAGCGGCCTGCGCCAGGCAGCCAAACACCAGATCCGGCAGCATCTGCCCAATAACATGACGGGCCGAAACGGGCATGGGTCGCTCCACATTCAGGATCGAACCCAGCGGCGCATGCACATCCACCACATTGATGGAGCCCGCATTGCAGGGCACTTCCGGACCGACGATGCAGTTCACACCGAAGACCGTATAGGCAATACAGAAATTCATGACGACGTTGATGCCGAACAGGCTTGCCTCCGACGTGCCGTCATAATCAATGCTCAGCTGATCGCCTGAGATGGTCAGCTTCGCCTTCAGGCGGATCGGGTCGGTGAACCCGTCGAGCTCCGTTTCGTTTTCATAGACCCCATCGGGCAGTTGACGGATCGCGTCGCGGATCGACTCCCGGGACTGGGCAATAATGTAGTCGCCCACCTCCTCGATATCGTTGAGTTCGAATTCTTCCAGGATCGACACAAGCCGCCGCGCGCCCTCGTCATTGCAGGTCATCATGGCGTAAAAATCGCCTTCCATGTCCCGCGCGTTGCGCACATTGGTGCGCAAGAGGCCCATCAGGTCTTCGTTCACCACGCCTTCGCGCGCCAGATGCATGATCGGGATATTGATCCCTTCCTCATAAACCTGCCGGCTGTCCGGACCGAAACCGCGTCCGCCCATGTCCACGATATGACAGGTATTGGCCAGCAGCCCAACCATCCGACCTTTGTGAAACGCCGGGGTCACCACGGTCACATCATGATAATGCCCGACCGACAGCCAGGGATCGTTGGTACAAAAGACGTCGCCGGGTTTCATCTCATCCACGGGGAATTTCTCGATGAAGTGTTTGACGCAGATGGCCATGGCGTTCACATGACCCGGCGTTCCGGTCACCGCTTGCGCCACCATATCGCCGCGGCGGTTGAACACCCCCGCCGAGAGGTCACCGCATTCGCGGACCGATTGGCTGAAGGCCGTCCGAATGACGGTCTGGGCTTGTTCTTCAATGGCCGAAATCAACCGGCTCCAGATCAGCTGTTTACGAAGAAGTTCAAGCTCTTTCATGTCGGTCGCAAACCTCCCTGGCCAGAGCGCGCCTTGCGGTACGCAACAATTCAATGTCTCCGCCCTTCAGCGCGCGGGCCTCAAAAACCGAGGAGACCACGATAGAGGTTTCCTTTTCGGTGATGATGGCCGGGCCGGCGATGGGCCCCACCGTCGGCAGGCTGTCCCGCGGCACGACGGCAAATTCGAGCTCGGTCTCGCTTGCGCTGTCGAACGCCTTGCGCGATCCGCCGGCTATGCCATCGGCGGATGCCGAGGCGTTGGCGGTCACGTCCGCGTAAGGATCGGTCGTCACGGTCACTGCGAGGCTGACGATCTCGCCTTTCGCGATGTTGCCGATGTTGCGGCCGAAGACGGCGTTATATTCGGCGTCGAAAAGGTCCTGCAGCGTATCGGCCGCGTCTGGCCCAAGCGTCCCTTGGGGCAGAACGACGGAGATCTCATGTCCTTGCCCGTGATAGCGCATGTAAGCCACGCGGTGGATCGTCAACCTGGCACCGGCCTGCGCTCCCAGTTTCACATTGGCTTCGGCCTGCGCCTCCATCTGGTCCAGCGCGGCGTTGGCGGCCCCGACATCGAATTGATCGAGCTGCTGATAGTGGGTCTGGACGACCTCGTAGGAGACCGGCGCGCGCAGGAATCCCACAGCGGACCCAACCCCGGCGTTGGCAGGAATGATGATCCGGTCAATGCCCAGCTTGTCGGCCATCTGGCAGACATGGAGCGGCGCGGCGCCGCCAAAGGCAATCAACGCGCGATCGTCGGCATTCTTTCCACTTTCGATCGCATGCACCCGCGCCGCACTGGCCATGTTCTCGCAGACCATTTCGGTTATGCCATAGGCCGCCGCTAAAGGCCGCATGCCCAAGGGTCTGGCCACAGATTCCGCCAAAGCGATCCCGGCGGCCTGGCTATCAAGTTCCATCGATCCGCCCGCGAACCCGACGGGATCGATGCGGCCAAGCGCGAGATTGGCATCGGTCACGGTCGGCTCCTCACCACCCGTGCCATAGCAGGCCGGACCGGGCATCGAGCCAGCACTTTCAGGACCGACCGCCAGACGTCCCAAGGCGTCAATATGGGCGATGGACCCGCCGCCGGCTCCAATCTCCACCATGTCGATGACGGGGATGCGCAACGGCAGTCCGCTGTCCTTTCGGAATCGATAAACCCGTGCGACCTCGAAGCGGCGGCTCGATTGCGCCTTGTGGTCATCGATCAGGCAGATCTTGGCGGTGGTGCCGCCCATGTCGAAGGAGATCGCCTTATCAACGTCCAGGCGCCGCGCCACGTCGCAGGCGAAAATCGCCCCTCCCGCCGGACCGGATTCGATCAGCCGCACCGGGACCTCCCGTGCCGTCTGAACGGTGGTCAGGCCGCCACTGGAGAGCATCATCAGCATCTCACAGCCATAGCCCGCAGCCTTCAGCCGTTCCTGGAACTCGGCGAGATATTTCGAAACCTGCGGCTGCACATAGGCATTCGTGCAGGTGGTGGAGAACCGCTCGAACTCGCGAAACTCCGGCGATATGTCGGATGAAATCGAGATCAGCCAAGCGGGCCGTCTGGCCGCGAAGAAATCCCGGGCCGCTTTCTCATGGGCCGGATTCACATAAGCGTGGAGAAAACAGATCGCCAGCGCCTCGGTCCCGGCTTTGTCGAGTTCCGGCAGAAGCGCTTCAAGTTCTGCTTCATTGAGCGGCCGCAGCGCGTCACCGGCGCTGTTCAGGCGTTCCGAGACGGTAAACCGGCGGCGGCGGGGCACCAGCGGTTCGGGCTTCAGGATGTTGACATCATATTGTTCCGGGCGGCCCTCGGTTCCGATTTCGATGACATCGCGGAACCCTTGTGTGGTGACCATCGAGGTCACCGCACCTTTGCGTTCGATCACCGCATTCGTGGCCAGGGTCGTGCCATGAACGATAACGTCGATATCGCCTGGCGTAATCCCGGCCTCCGGGACCACCTGACCCAGACCATCCATACAGGCATCCACCGGATTATCGAGCGTCGTCAGGAGCTTCGCCGTAAACCGGGTGCCTTTGGTTTCCAGTGCAACATCCGTAAAGGTTCCGCCGATATCAATTCCAACGCGAACCTGCGTTCCTGCGCTATGCATGTGTCTCGCTCCCTGAACCGCTTCCGGTGAAATTATCGCGTGCCCTCGGTCATTTGTGATCTTTTTTGCGAGTCGGGGTGACGAAATCGGTCACCACCCGTAACCGTCCGTGGCCATGATGAGATCACTGTACCGGTCGAAGAGCCTCGCGCGCCAATCCGTGACGGGATCATCCGCGCACAGCGGCTGAAACGGCGAGGTTCCCCGGATCCATAAAAAGAGCGCGCCGAGGATGTAGTCGCTGTATCCGGGCACGTCGCCGTTGAGAAACGGCGAGCGGGCGAGAACGGCACGTATCGGCTCCAGATGCGCGCTCAGGTCCCGGGCAAGGTCCGCGCGGTTGAGTGCGGCCTCCTCCAGGCTGCATCCCAGCAGCGCTTCGCGCGTCTTGCGATAATGGGCTTGCTCCTCCGGCAGGACCTTGGTGATAACGTCGACGGCGATCATCGGCAAAATGACCGGGTAGAGAACCCGAGGCACCCAGGCGTTGAGATATGCCGCAAAGGCCATCTGCCCGTCATCTGCAAAAAGTGGAACCTGCGCCGGAAACGTGGCGTGCATATAAAGCGCGATGTCCCAACTGTCGGTCACCACATCCCCGCCCGCGACCAGCACCGGCGCCTGGGCATGTTCAATCACTCCTGCCAGCGCTGATTTGTCCAAGAACGTGATCTCGCTCGTCTCGTGGTCCAGCCCAAGGTGAGCCAATGCCAGCTTGGTGCGCCAGGCATAGGGGCTGAATCGGTGGCGGCCCTTGCCGCCAAAATCCACAAGCCGCATCATTCTTCCCGCCGCTCCTCGGTGAACTGGCGGCTTTTTCGTCTGTCATCGGTGGGCGAACAGGCGAATTCCTTTCGGTAGCTGCGAAAGAAATGCTCGGGCGAGCGAAACCCGCTGGCCAGCGCCACTTGTGTGGCGGGCATATCCGTTTGCTGCATCAGCCGCCGCCCATGCTGTAACCTGAGGCGCCGATAGTATTGCACCGGTGTTACCTGAAAATACTCCTTGAACAGCCGTGTGAGCGATCTGTGCGAGATGTTGGCCCGCGCGGCAAGGTCCACAATGCTGAGCGGATCTTCGATATGGGCCTCCATTTCGTCGGCGACAAAGCGCAACGAGTTCTGGGCCACCCCGACCCGAGCCCGCCGCATGCGGGGCAATTTCGTGTCCGATCGGCCGATTTCTCCGGCGATGAACAGGTCTGCGACCTCCGAGGCGAGATCCCGTCCGAAATGGACAGCGATGGCGTGCAGCATCAGGTTCATGGTCGCAGTCCCGCCCGCGCAGGTGAAGCGGTTGCGGTCAATCTCGAACGTATTGCGTGACAGGCGGATCCTGGGAAAACTCTCCAGAAAGCTGTCGCGATAATTCCAGTGGATCGTCGCGGAATACCCGTCCAGCAAACCAGCCTGGGCCAGAAACAGCGCCCCGGCGCCCGCCGCGCCAAGGTGCGCGCCCTGCACGACCAGTCGGCGCAGCCAGTTGGCGAGTGCGGGGGGCACCTCCATCAACGGATCGAACCCGATGAACATAAAAATGTTGTCAGCGCGCTGAACGTCACCGGTGGCGGCGTCGACCTCGAACCGCATCCCGTTGATCGCGGTGACAGGTTGACCGTCGTCGGAAATGATGCGGGTTTCGAAAAGAGTCTTGCCGCTGGCCAGGTTGGCCATGCGCAGCGGGTCCAGCGCGTTGATGAAAGGCAGGACCGTGAAACGATCGCCAATGTAGAAATCAACCCGTATCGGCTCCTCCTGGGATCTGCGCCGAAACACATGCGCCATGACAGCATCAGCCGTCCATCGTGGAGGGCAGCCACAGGGCGACCTGCGGGAAAACCGTAATGATGGCCGCACCCGCGATCAGCAGGAAGAAAAACGGCAGGGCCGCGCGCGCTACACGGAAAATGCTGTGGCCCGTGAGGCCCTGGATCACAAAGAGGTTGAACCCAAGGGGCGGTGTGATCTGTGCGGCCTCCACCACGACGATCACGAAGATGCCGAACCAAAGCAGGTCAAAGCCCGCTTGCGCCACCAGTGGCAGCACCACAGCCGTGGTCAAGACAATCATGGAGATCCCTTCGATGAAGCAGCCCAGGATCACATACAAGACGCAGAGCGCGATCATCAGCGTGTAGGGATGCAGGTCCATTGCGCCAACCCAACCGGCCACGGCAGCCGGGATGCCCAGATAGGCAAAAGAGGTGGTCAGGAAGGCCGCCCCCGACAGGATCAGGAAGATCATGCAAGACAGCTGCGTCGCGCTCATCAGGCTGGCGGCCAGCATCCTGAGGTTCAGGGTGCGGGACCAGGCTGAGAGGATCAGGGAGCCGAGAACGCCACCCGCCGCGGCCTCGGTCGCGGTGGCGATGCCGCCATAAATCGATGCGATCACGCCCAGGATCAGCAGCATGATCGGGAACAATCCCTTGGAGCGGCGCAGTTTTTCGGAGAGCGAGACGCGTTCCATCACCCCGGGCGCGACATCTTTCGAGAGCCACGCGCGTACCACGATATAGCCCGAGAACAGGGCCATGATCATGAGGCCGGGAAAGACGCCGGCCAGAAACAGCCGCACAATCGAGACATCCGCCGCAACGCCGTAAACGATCATGATGATCGATGGCGGGATCAACAGCCCCAGGGTGGCCGAGCCGGCAAGACTGCCGACCGCCAGAGTCCGGTCATAGCCGAGACGCTGAAGTTCAGGCAGCGACATACGCCCCACGGTCGCACAGGTCGCCGCGGAAGAGCCGCAGACGGCGGCAAAAAAACCGCTGCCCACCACGTTCACATGAAGCAGCCGCCCCGGCAGCCAGCCAAGCCAGGGCGTAAGCCCCCGAAACAAGGTCTCCGAGAGCTTGGCCCGAAACAGGATTTCGCCCATCCAGATAAAGAGCGGCAGAGCCGCCAGCGACCAACTGGCATTGGTTTGCCAGATCGAGGTGGCAAGGGATTTCTCGACCGGAACGGAGGTAAATAACGTCAAACCGACCCATCCGACACCCAAAAGGGACAGTGCAATCCACATCCCCGATCCCAGAAAAAGGAACAGGAAAAAGACTATGGTCAGCGCAATTTGGGCGGTTTCCGGGGACAAGGCTGCTACCTCAGTCTGGATGAACGTCCGAAGGGTCTTCGTTTTCCGCGGCCAGGACGTAGCTTGGGGACTTCCCGAAGGTCAGGCTCAAGAGATCGTCGAGAATGGCGATGGTCAGAACGGTGGCACCGATGGGGATGGAGATTTGCGGAATCCAGAGCGGGATATTGATCAGGCCCTGGGTCAGATCGTTGAAGCGGATCGAGTCCCTTACCATATCCATTGAGGAGTAGGTGAGATAGCCGGTAAAGAACAGGCCGACGACCAGCACGGTGAATTCCATCGCCCTTTTGAAACGGCCCGCCTTTTCGATGATCAGCGTGACCCGGATGTGGCGGCCGTTCCGAAAGGTGTAGGCAAGTGGCAGAAAGCCTGCGGCGACCACACTCCAGGCGGTCAGATCATCCGCGCCTTTGACGTGTACGCCCAGCTGGCGCCCGGCCACCTGGATGCAGATCAGAAGTCCAATGGCGACGATGAACAGGGCTCCCAGCAGAGCTGCGCCAAAATAGAGAACATCCAGAATTCTGCGCATGGGACTCGAACACCGCCGCTAGAGCTCATTCAAGCGCCTGATAGGCCTCATAGAATTCGACCCCTTTATCGCCGGCTTTGGCCAGCCATTCCTGAACCATCTTGGCGCCGATGTCCTCCAATTCCGCCATCAGGGCATCATTGGGGGTATCGACGATCATGCCATTGGCGATGAGGTTCGCGGTGAGTTCCGTTTGCACGTCGTTCGACAGGATCCAGCCCCGGGTCTCCGCCTTGGCCGCCGCGGCCAAGATCGCGTCTTGATGCGCTTCCGGCAATCCGTTGAACGCATCGACATTCATGATGACCATGTTTTTGTTGTTCATCGCGTTGACGTCATAGTAGTGCGTTGTGAAATCCCAGGCCTTTGTGTAGTTGCCCGTCGCAGCCGATGTGATCATCGCACTGACGACTCCTGTCGCAAAGGCTTGCGGGACTTCCGCCGATTGCACGGTGGTCGGCACAGCTCCCATCAGTTCGGCAAACCGCGCGGTCAGCGCGTTGTAAGCGCGGAATTTGATGCCTTCGTAGTCCGATGTGGAGTTGATTTCCTTCTGCGCATAGAGCCCTTGCCCAGGCCACGGCACGGAGAACAGCGGCATCAGGCCCTTCTCTTCAAGGCGCGCGGAAATATGCGGCAGCGTGAGTTCATAGACCTGCCAGGCCGTTTTCTGGCCCTGTGACAGGAACGGAATGCCATCAACCTCGAAAAACGGGCTTTCCTGGCCATAGGCCGAAAGCAGGATTTCGCCCGCTTGGACCTGGCCGGTCTGAACGCCGCGCATGATCTCGGGCATCTTCAAAAGCGACGCGCCCGTATGCAGCGTGAAGGTCACTTCTCCATTGGTCATTTCCTCGACATCGGCTGCAAACAGCGCGATGTTCTGAGTATGGAAATTGCTGTCCTGATAGGCCGTGGCAATCGTGATATTCGTCTGCGCCAGACCTGCCGTCGCGACCAGAGAAAACCCGATGGCGGCGGCAATACGCGTCAGTTTTGTCATGGTGTAGTTCCCGTCCAAGTGACCTTATTTTTGTGTGACTTTGCGGCGGTGCAGCGATCTATTGGCTCCCTCGCGGCACCCTATGCCGCCAGTTGGAAGTGAATCCAAAATCAATTTATGATCATTTTGGCCAATTTGATGACATATTTCGCACTCATGCCACGCGTCAATCGCGCTGCCCTGGTCTGAAAACCAGGCGAATCCAACGCTGCGTTCCAGTCCGGGAAAACGCTTGATCGGTAACCGGAGCGACACGCCTGTCGGACCCCTTCGCCTCTTTTTAACAACGGTGGTGCAAATTCGACCACGGCAGCGAGGGACAGCCCCGCCGCGAGCGGAGTAACCTCTGCTCACCTATGTGGAACTTCATCGAAGGCGCGACTGGCAGTATCAGAAGGGATGAGCCGGTTGGCGGCGGGCGAAACCATTTCGACCAGCTTTGGCGGCGACAAGATCATCGGTTCGACGAACAAAGCAGGATTGCAGCAGGCTGATTTTCCGCCTCAATTTGCGGCGCCAGCCATTCCCGGACTCTCGGGCTGTTCATGCTGCGTTCCAGAAGTTTGCCGCCTTCCTGCTTATCCACAGAAAGACATTGGAAACGGGGCGCTGACGGGCTGAGTTATGCCATAATCGCACGTTCAGGACTCGCCGTGCCCGATACCAGTCTGAAGGACATTCAACCATGCGGTTTCACGCCGACGTCCAGATACACTCCAAATACTCGCGCGCCACATCAAGGAACGCCGATCTGGAGAACCTGGCACTGTGGGGCCGCAAGAAGGGCGTGACGGTGGTCGGCACCGGCGACTTCACCCACCCCGCCTGGCTTGCCGATATCAAGGAAAAGCTCGTGCCGGCCGAACCGGGCCTCTTTCGCCTTCGGCCCGATCTCGAACGGGAAGTCGAGAGGCAAACCCCCGGCGCTTGCGCCGCACTCCAGCGCTTCATGCTCGAGGTGGAGATTTCCACCATCTACAAGAAATCTGGCAAAGTGCGGAAAGTCCATCATCTGATCTTCGTGCCCGATATCGACACGGCCGATCGCCTGGTGGCGCGCCTCTCGCGTATCGGCAATCTCGCCTCCGACGGCCGTCCGATCCTGGGCCTCGATTCGCGCGACCTGCTCGAAATCACCCTCGAAACCGGGCCTCATTCCTATCTCGTTCCCGCGCATATCTGGACACCTTGGTTCGCCGCCCTCGGCTCCAAGTCGGGCTTTGATTCGATCGACGACTGTTATGGCGATCTCGCCGGGCATATCTTCGCCGTCGAGACGGGGCTTTCCTCCGATCCGGCGATGAACTGGCGCATCGCCTCACTCGACCGCTTCCGGCTGGTGTCCAATTCGGACGCGCACTCGCCGCCCAAGATCGGCCGCGAGGCGACCACATACGACACCGATCTCGACTATTTCGCCATGCTCGAGGCGCTGAAGACGGGCGAGGGATTTATCGGCACGACCGAGTTCTTTCCAGAGGAGGGCAAGTACCATATGGACGGGCACCGCAAGTGCGGAGTCCGCTTTACGCCCGAGGAGACCAGGGCCCACGACGGTATTTGTCCCGTTTGCGGCGAGGGGCTGACCGTGGGCGTCTCCCATCGCATCGACTCACTTGCCGACAGAACCGAGGCGGAGGCCCGCGCCGCGCCGCCGCCCAAGGCCGCCGACGTCCTGAGCCTGGTGCCGCTTGCCGAAATTCTATCGGAGATCAAGGGCGTAGGCCCCACAAGCAAGGCCGTCGTCCAAGGCTATGAACGGCTGCTCGCCACGCTGGGCTCCGAGTTCGCCATCCTCGAAACGATCCCGATCGAGGACATCGCGCGGGCCGGGGACCCTTTGCTCGGCGAGGCCATCGATCGCTTGCGCCGTGGCGAGGTGATTCGCCAGGCCGGCTATGACGGCGAATATGGCGTGATCCGGCTGTTTACGGACGACGAACTGCGCGAGGCGACCTCCGGCGGCCTGTTGTTCGACCTGCCCGCGCAGGCCAAACCGGCCGCGGCGCAGGCTGGCGGGCCGAGGCGTGAAAGCACACGCGCCGATCCACCTGAACCGGCGTCACCGCCGGTCAGCGGGCCGGTGCGGAATGGGACCGGGTTACTCGCCGGCCTCGATCCGAACCAGAGGGCGGCTGCCGAGATTGTCAGTGGCCCGATTTTGATTGAAGCCGGGCCCGGCTCCGGCAAGACGCGCACGCTGACTCACCGCATCGCTCACCTGGTCGCCGAGCACCGGGCGCCGATCGAGGCCAGTCTGGCCATCACCTTCACCCGCCGCGCGGCGCAGGAGATGCAGGAGCGGCTCGCCCGGTTGCTTCCCGACGATTGGCAAAGGATGCCTATTCATACCCTGCATTCCCTCGGGCTTGCGCTTTTGAGGGAGAATCCGGGCGCTGCCGGCCTTGAGCAAGGGTTTCATATCGTCGATGACGCGGAACGGCTTGCCATCATTGGCGAAAGCCTCGACCTGTCAAAGCGCCAGGCGCGTGGGGTTGTGAACGCCATTTCGCGGGCGAAACGCACCGGTACCCCAGACAGCGACGAGACGGCAACAGCGCTGGGCCGCTATGAGGCGGCGCTTTCCAGACGCAACCGGGTCGACTTCGACGACCTCGTCGCACGGACGCTGCGCCTGTTGGAGACACATCCCGATATCGCCGAGCGGACCCGTGACCGCTTCCGCTGGATATCGGTCGACGAGTTTCAGGACGTGGACAAACAGCAGTATTCGCTCCTGAAGCTGCTTGCCGGCGCCGACGGCAATCTGTGCGTGATCGGCGATGCCAACCAGGCGATCTACGGCTTTCGCGGCGCCGATGCCGCCTCGATGGCCCGGTTCCGTGAAGATTATCCAGACGCGCCCGTTGTCCGGCTCCGCCGCAACTACCGGTCGACCGGCGCGATCGTCAAAGCCTCCGCCCAGGTGATCTCGCCGTCCGCCACGCCGGACGGCATCGCCGAAGCCGTGCGCGACACGGCGGCACCGGTCGAGGTCCACAGCGCCAGGAGCGCACGCACGGAAGCCGAGTTCGTGGTGCACACGATCGAGCAGCTTCTTGGCGGCCACAGCTTCTTCTCCATCGACAGCGGGCGGACCAGGCCCGGAAAAGAGGCGCAGCTGTCGTTTTCCGACATTGCCGTGCTCTACCGCGTGGAGGCGCAGGCCGAGGCTGTCGGGGAAGCGCTCAACCGGTCCGGCATGCCGTTTCAGAAGCAGGCCAATCGTCCGCTGAGCGATCATGCCGGTGTCGCGGCGTTTCTCCGCGAGCTCAGCAGTCAGGCACAGGACGGAATGCCGCTGCGGGAGCGTCTCGAGGCCGTGGCCGATGCGCTTGCAGGCAGCGGACAGGACTGGACCGGTGACCTCGAGACGGCGCGGCATCACCTCCATCATCTGGCGGCGGCGTGTGACGGCGATGCCGCCCGCTTCGCGGAGGCGGTCGCGCTCGCAGACGAGACGGATCTGTGGGACCCGCGCGCCGATCGGATTTCGCTCATGACCCTGCATGCGGCCAAGGGGCTCGAGTTCCCGATCGTCTTCATCATCGGCGCCGAGGAGGGCATTCTGCCGCTCTATTGGGGCACGCCGGACAAGGCTTCGCTCGAAGAGGAGCGGCGCCTGTTCTATGTCGGCATGACGCGGGCCGAGGACCGGCTCTTTCTCAGCCACGCGCAAAAGCGCATGTGGCGCGGCAAGGTGCGGGAAATGGCCCCCTCCCGCTATCTGGCTGACATCGAGCCAGTGCTCACCGAAAAGAGCGAGACGAGCGTGCGCAGGTCAAAGCCGGCCGACCGCCAGCACGACCTTTTCCTGTGACCGCGGCGGCGTGTGCGGCGTCTCATGCCGTGGATGCCTGAAGGCGCCAGCGACGATTGCGTGCCCCCCGCAACCATGTCTTCAAAATTCATGGAAGTGACCTGTGGATGCGACCGGGCGATCCTGTCAAACTCGCCTTGATGATCTTGTGATTCGTGAGAGGGAAAAGGGCTATGGCACGCGGGCAGTGGGTTCATAATCGGTATACGGAGCAGGAGTTTTCCTCGCCCTTTGCACGGCTTGAATATGTCGGTCGTGACCGATTTGATCTGGCTTTTTTTCGTCATACCGAAAAATGGTGGCCGGTCGATCTCGGCGTCACGCTCGATGAAGCGCTTGAACTGCTCGAGAAGAATGGAATCTATCATCCTCATGTTTGACAGACAGGAGGCCGTCCGGTGGGCGAATACCAGTACTATGAATTCCAGGCCATCGATCGGCCACTTGACGCGGAAGATCAGGCGGCGCTTCGGGCACTGTCGACACGCGCGCGGATCACGGCGGCCAGTTTCACCAACCATTACGAATGGGGCGACTTCAAGGGCGATCCGCGACGGATGGTGGAGCGCTGGTTCGATCTGCATCTTTATCTGACGAATTGGGGCACGCGGCGGCTGATGATACGCTTGCCGAAACGGCGGATCGAGCGGTCATCGTTGAATGCCTTCCTCACCGATGTGGATTGGGTCCAGGTCTGGGAAAAGCGCGACCATCTGATCGTCGACATATGGCGTGACGAGGTCGAACAAGGCTATGACGATTGGGATGACGGTTCAGGCTGGCTCGGCGCGCTGGCGCCGCTGCGCGGCGATGTGCTTTCCGGCGACATGCGGCTTTTCTATCTGCTTTGGCTCACGGCGCTGGACGACGGTCTTTTGGAGGCGGACGAGACCGAGCCGCTCGCCGGCATCGCTCCGTTGACGGGCACGCTCGAGGCGGCGGCTGAATTCTTCGGTATCGACCGGGATCTCGTCGTCGCGGCGGCGGAACGGACCGACGGCGCGGAGCGGGCGGTCTCCGACGATCGCCTGCGCGATGCGGCCGCCAGGCCGCGTACGGTTGCGGAACTCGAGCGCTGCGCCGCGAACATCCGTCGGGATCGTGAGCGCGCCCAGGCCAGGCGACTGGCTGAAGAAAAACAGCGCCGGGAAGAGGAAGCCGAACGGGCGCGCCGCAGGCGGCTCGATGCCTTGCGGCAGTGGGGCGAAGCGGCCTGGAGTGAGGTCGAGACCGAAATTGCCCGCCGCAATGCGGCCGGCTATGACCGCGCCGCCGCGCTGCTCTTCGACCTTGAAGCGCTCGCGGCGGAGGATGGGACCGAGATCCTTTTCGCGCGCCGCCTTGACACGATCCGGGACCGCCATCAGCGCAAGGAAAGGTTCCTGGAACGCCTGAAAGGTTTGAAGACGGCTTGACCGGCGAGCGATTCCGGCAGCAATCTCGCTAGCTTCCATGTCCGGGCACGCCCTGGCGCCAGTACGCGGTACTCAATTGTGAAGTCTTGTCGAGATGCAGCCGGGTCTTGAACATTCTGCGCAAATCCTGGGCGTTCTGAAATTCCCCGGCAAAGAATGCGTAACGCGTCTCGCCAGGTGTCGTAAGGCGCGTCGCTTTGGCGACAATCTCGTGTGCGAAGCGCGCAGGGTCGATCGCGTGAATGTCAAACTGTGTTTTCGGGAAGTATTCCTTTACATCGTAGTCAGAAGGCACAGCCACCACTGCATATCCGGTTGCGCCTTCCGATGCGGTTTCCAGGAGGCGGGCGACAGCAGCCAACCCCGTTCCGTCGGCTGCAAGAAACAGATTTTCCGAGTGCTTTAAAACAGCCATAATCACTTGAGCAAGGAAGCCGGCAGGACGTGCTCAAAGCACCGTTCGAAAGGACGAACCGATGATGCAGTATGAAGACACAACCGCAGTCGTGCGCGAGACCAAGAGCGCCCGCAAGGAGTTGCGGATGAAGCCGGCGGTGGCATCCAAGATCAAGGATGTCGCTGCCATGGTCGGTATGGACGAAAGCACGTTCATCACATCGGCGGCCTACCAGAAGGCCCAGGAGATCGAGCAGGCACAGTTCGTCACAGTGCTTGATGCGGCTCAGTTCGAGGCGTTTGCCGCTGCGGTCGCAGGGGACGGCGAACGCAATGACGCGCTAAGCGATGTGATCCGGCACAGTCACGACCTTCTGGTCGATGGCAGACGCCAGATATGATATCCGACATTTTGACAAGGCGCTGCATGATCGCAGCGCCTTTTCTTGCGGCGTCGATCAGATCGACACCTGGCTGAAAAACTCCATCAGTGACCAGATCAGATACAATCGCCTCGTTGTGTGGTGCGTAAACGACGGGGAGGGGCGGCTTTGCGGATTTTACGCCTTGAACACCCATTCGGTCCGACCGGACGATGTACCTGCACTGCTGGAAGCCCTTGATTGAGCAAACCGGACCTGCATTATCCGCCTCCAGATTCTAGTCGGGGGCTTTGTCCTTCAGCCTGATATAGTTGGCCTCGCCGGCCACGACGAAATTCAGCATCGCGTCATGCACCCTGATCGCTTCACGGGTGACGAATGCGTCCAGCAGCTCTTTGAGGCCGGACACGATGACCTCGTGTGACACCCTGTCCGTCATGGTCACCATCCGGACCGCCTGGACCTGGCCCTGGTAGCGATTGATCGCGCTGCGCAGATGCCCGTTCGGGACGGATGCCAGCCATCCGTTGCGAAACACTTCACTGGCGCGATAAAAGGCCGGCGTGTCGCTGGTCTCCAGCGTGTGCCCTGCATCGGTTACCGCGGCTTTCATTCGCTCCAGGGCGGCATTGTCCAGATGATGAGTTGCCGTCGCCGCTGCCCTGGGGTCGAGCATCCGCCGGATCTCGAACACCTCCAGCACATCCTTGCGGTCCCAAACCGGGATGACGAAGCCACGGGTGCTCGTGGCGAGATAGCCTTCATGGACCAGACGCATCAGCGCATCGCGCACGGGCATCCGCGAGACGCCCTCGGTTTCGGCGATGGTGACATCGACAAGCCGGTCGGCGGTGGTGATCTCGCCGCGCTGGATGCGGGCCAGGTACGTTTCGTATATCCGGTCCCGGTGGCTTTGACGTGACGTTTTCGGATGTGCGGTCATGATGCATCTCTTGAAACTGTATACTGTTATTGGGCAATTTTGGCCAATTTATCGCCTAAATACCCAAAAAAGGCTTGATTTGGATGAAAACCGTATTCTATTGTTGCCGTACAGCATCGTGCGGTCATGTGAGTCAACACCCATGAAATTATGTCACACCGTTTCTGCGCATGTCGATGTGCCGGTTGATTTTGCATTTGGACGGTGCTGCGATCCGAAAGCGTTGGGGATGTGGACGCTGGGCAGCATGGGCTTTGCCGAGACCGGTGTAAAAGGGGTCTACCGCGGCAAGTCACTGTTCGACAATTCCGAAACCTATATGGAAATGGACATCCATCCCGACCTGTGGCTGGTGGATTTTGCTGTCGGCACCCAGGAGCAGCGCGAGCCGCGCGTGTCGATACGCCTGACCCCGGGGCAGCTTTGGGGTTTTGACAGCGCCTCGTGCCTTTTCGCCATGTCCACATGGCGTGCGGCCTGGATGGACGAGGACCGCTGGCAGCGCACCTGCCGGACCCACGAGACCGAGGCGCAGCTGTTCAAGTCGCAGACCGAGATTGCCTGGGCCGGGAGCGGAACATGACGCCCAAAGCGTTGCGACAGGCCTTCCGCCGAGGACATGAAGCGACGCTGACCGCCGGGCTGGCGCCACACAGTATGCAGGCAAACATTGCGATCGTTCACAAAGATCATGCGGACACCTTTGAGGGCTTCCTGCACGCCAACCCGCGCGCCTGCCCCTTGCTGGCGCGCGGCGAGCCGGGCGATCCCGGCCTGCCGTCGCTGGGCGATGATATCGATGTCAGAACCGATCTGCCGCTTTACCGGGTGCTGCGCCACGGCAAGCCGGCGGGGAATGTGACCGATATTGCCGATCTGTGGTGTGACGATCTTGTTGCCTTTGCCGTCGGCTGCTCGCTCAGCTTCGAGGCGGATCTGGTCGCGGGCGGCGTAACGCTGCGCTGTTACAGCCCGCATCGTTCCTGTTCGGCCTTCGACACTGCCCTGCCCAACGTGCAGGTGGGGCCTTTCGGCGGCACGATGGCGGTCAGCATGCGTGCGGTTCGTGCCGATCAGGTCGCGCTTGCAACGGCGCTGACCCGCGATCATCCCGACGCACACGGGGCGCCGGTCCATGTCGGCGATCCGGCCGAAATCGGTGTTGATCTGGATGCCCCGATCGACGGAATCGGAATGACCGACATCGGCGCCGGCGAGGTGGCGATGTTCTGGGCCTGCGGCGTGACCATGGAGCGTGCTCTCGCAGCAGCGGCGCTGCCGTTGGCGATTACCCATGCGCCGGGTCACATGCTGATCACCGACCGGGTGGCGGACGGTGCATTTGCTTCATACCGGATCAATCGGATGAGCGGGGCCTCATAACAAACCTTCACCTTGAAACAGAAACAGGGATACTGACATGAAACACCTTGCCAAAGCGCTTGCTATTGCCGCCGGCCTGGCCTTCGGGGCCGGCGCCACAGCCAACGCACAGCAAATCACCGTCGGTCTGTCATTGCCCGAAACCCTCGATGGGTTCGATTTTGTCAATGGCATGTATCGGACGTTCAAGGAGGAGGTCGAAGCCAATTCCGACATGACCGTGAATTTGGTCTATGGCGGAGCGCTCGGCAAACCCAATGACCGCTTGACGCAAATGCGCCGCGGCGTGATCCAGATGACGGATGCCGCCGATGGCAATTATGCCTCGATCTATCCGGACATCCAGGTTCTGAATATGCCCTACCTGTTTCCGACCGAGCAGACCGCCTGGGCGGTTCTTGATGGTCCGTTCGGGGACAAGATGGCCGAGGATATCCTGGCCAAGACCAATGTCCGGGTCCTGGGCTGGTGGGAATCCGGTGGCTTCAAGCACTTCAGCGCCAGCAAGGCCATCGAAACACCGCAGGACATGCAGGGATTGAAAATGCGTGTGCTGGGGCCTTTGTCCGTCATCCCGGTTGAAGGGGTGGGGGCCTCCGCCTCACCGGTATCGTTCGGTGAGCTCTATACCGCCCTTAGCACCGGCGTCGTGGACGGCCAGGACAATTCCATCTCGGTTTTCAATCTGATCAAGCTCTATGAGGTCCAAAGCCACCTGAACCTGACCGGACACACCTATGCATTCGGTCCGCTGGGAATGTCCGAGGTGTTCTTTGCCGGATTGAGCGCAGACCAGCAGGACGTGATCCGGGCCGCGGCGGAAAAGGCGATTGCGTATAATCGCGAAACCTCGCGCGCGACCGAAGCGTCCGGCATCACGAAAGCCGGAGACAACGGCGTGACCGTCGTGCGGCTGGATGAGGCGCAGCGGGCGGCTTTTCGCGATGCCATGCAGCCACTGGCGATAGGCTGGCTGCGTGAAAACATCGACACGCCTGACCTGGTTGACGAGGCGATCGCCGCCGTGCAGGATGCCCGCTAGGTGCACCTGATTATCGGCATAGCGCGATTTCTGGAAAGGGGGCTGCGCGTCGCCGCGGCCCTTGCTCTGGTCGTCATGTCGATACTGGTCGTGGCGCAGGTCGTGCTGCGCTATGGCGTCGGTGGCGTTCCCGCCTTCACCGAGGAGGTCGCGCGCTATGCCATGATCTGGATGACGCTGCTGGCGACATCTGTCGCGGTCTGGGAAGGCAGCCATATTCGCATCGATTTCGTTCCCGGCCTGGCGGCCCACCACACGCCCTGGCTGAGCGCGGCGCTGGAGTGGGTGCTGAGCTTCATCTCTGTGGCGGTGTTCCTGGTGCTTTTATGGCAGAGCTTCGATGTCGTCGCATTTGCCTATCAGCAGCGAAGCGAAGGCTTGCAGATACGTCTGGCCTATCCCTATGCGGTGCTGCCGCTTGCCTTCGGCACGGCGGCCTTCTTCGCCACCTTGCGTGTTTTCGTGACAGATCCGCGCCATGACTGACACCCTTATGGTGTTGCTGATCAGCTTTCTCGGGCTGATGGTCGTTGGCCTGCCGGTGGCATGGTCGATGATCGCGGCGATGCTGATCTGGATCGTCTATGGCGGCAAGTGGATGTTCCTGCCCATCGTGGCCGAACGCATCTATCAGGGCATGGATGTGTTCGTGCTGATGGCGATTCCGCTTTTCATCCTGGCGGGCGAACTGGTGAACGCCGGCAGGATCACCGACCGGCTGGTGCATTTCGCCAATGTCCTTTTCGGCGGCATGCGCGGCGGTCTGGCACAGGTCAATATCGGTTCTTCGATCCTGTTCTCAGGCATCACCGGGGTGGCGCTGGGCGATATTGCGGCGCTTGGCCGCGTGTTCATCCCGGCAATGGTCCGGCAGGGTTACAGCGCCGCCTATGCCGCGGCCGTCACGGCGTCATCCTCGATTATCGGGCCAATGGTGCCGCCTTCGCTGGTCGCGGTGATCTACGGGTCGATGACGGGCCTGTCCATAGGGGCGCTGATGGCGGCGACACTGATCCCCGGTCTGCTGGTGGGGGCCGCGCAGATGGTGCTGGTGGCGGTGCAGGCGCGGATGCACGGCTATCCCCGGGTCGACATGGAACGCAACCCGACCGTGATTGCCCGCGCGACCGGGCATGCCGCGGTGCCG
Source organism: Hoeflea sp. (assembly GCF_984452065.1). Taxonomy (NCBI): domain Bacteria; kingdom Pseudomonadati; phylum Pseudomonadota; class Alphaproteobacteria; order Hyphomicrobiales; family Rhizobiaceae; genus Hoeflea; species Hoeflea sp. The sequence goes on from NZ_CFHWAF010000008.1 coordinate 43,509, forward strand.
CTGATGATCCCGGTGATCATTCTGGCCGGGCTGCTGGGCGGCTTCATGACGCCGACCGAGGCGGGCGGCGTCGCGGCGGCCTATGCGCTGGCCGTATCGGTGCTGCTGTACCGCTCGATCGATCTCAGGGCACTCGGGACGGTGTTTTCCCACTCTGCCATGTTCTCGGGCCAGTTGCTGATCATCGTCGGTTGCGGAGCCGCGTTTTCCTGGGTCATGGGTATCGAAAACGTCCCGAACATGCTCGGCGATGCCGTTACGGGCTGGCAAATGGGGCCGATCCAGACCCTGCTGGTTTTCAACCTCGTGCTGCTCATCCTCGGCATGTTCATCGACCCGACGACCGTGATCATCCTGTTTGGCCCGATCCTGTCGGCGGTCGCGGTCAAGGCAGGGATCGATCCGCTGCATTTCGCGGTGGTTGCGATCCTCAACCTCAATATCGGCCTGCTGACGCCGCCCCTGGGCGTGTGTCTTTTCGCTGCCGAGCGGATCGCCGGCTGCGGCTTGCGCCGGCTGCTGCTTGCCAGCCTGCCGTTCTTTCTCGTCAACCTGCTGGCGTTGGCGATTATTGTCGCCTTTCCGGGCCTCAGCCTCTGGCTGCCGGGTTACTTCGGATTCTAGGGCAAATCTGGTATCCATCTATTTGGGGAGCTTTCGTGCACAACACCACTCCGCAGCCCGACGGTTCGGGCTATTTCCTCTATCATTCGATCGGGCAGTATCCCGGCAAGGCCGAGGATATGCGCCGTGCGGCCGCGGATTATGCCGGGATCTGGGGGCGTCTGGACGATGCGCAATGGCCGATGGCGCTGCCTTTGCGGCAGCAATTCATCGACGGCTGGAGACGGCTGATCAATGCGCCCGACGGAACGCTGACGACGGCAGACAACGTGACCAGCGCGCTTTATTCGCTGATCGGCGCGCTGCCCGCCCGGCATCTGAAAGGCAAGCGCGTGCTGGTCGCACAGGACTGTTTTCCATCCCTGCATTTCTTGCTGGCCGGAGTGGCGGAAAGGTTCGGCTTCACGCTCAGCACCGTGCCTGTGCGGCAGGGTGGCAACTGGGTCGAGGATGAGGACATGATCGCCGCGTGGGGTGATGATGTGGGCTTGGCGCTGTTGACCTGGGTTTCCTCCACCGCCTCGCACCGTTGCGATCTTGACGCGCTGGTGGGCCATGCCCGCGCGAAAGGCAGCCTGGTCGGTGTGGACATCACACAGGGGATTGGCCTGTTGCCGTTCGACGTGACGGCGCCCGCCGTGGACTTCACCATCTCAACCAGTTTGAAATGGCTTTGCGGGGCGTCCGGTGCAGGCATATTGCACGTCGCCGAACCGCTGTTGCGGGAATGCAGGCCTGAGCTGCGCGGGTGGTTCTCGCAGCCGGATCCTTTTTCCTGGGCTCTGGACACATTCAGCTATGCCCCGGATGCCCGCCGTTTCGACCATGGCACCCCTGCCGTGCTGGCATTCGCGGCTTCGGTGCCGGCGCTGGAGTGGAATCTGGCCCAGGACAAGGCGGCGCTCGTCGCGCATAATCAGGCGCTGACTGCCCGGATCGTCTCCCTGGCGGATGAGTTATCCCTACCTTTGGCGTCTCCGCGCCCGCAAACCGAACGGGGCGGCAGCCTCATGATCGGCCTGGAGAGCGCGGAGACAGCGGTGGCGATGGTGCACATGTTGCGCGAGACCGACGTGTTTGCCGACGCGCGCGGGCCGGTCCTTCGGTTGTCTCCGGGCGTGTGTACCAGCGATGTCGGTCTGGGTCGGCTGGAGACATGTTTTAGAGACAGGTTCGAGGGGAAAACATATGGATCATGAAGCGCGGTTTCGAAGCTGAGCATGGGCTTGCCGCCGCGCCCGAAGCTTCAAACAGAAATAAGGAGCGTGAGCAGGAAGACGAGGCCGCTTGCGATGACGAAGGCGCCGTCGCGCCGCGTCAATGAAGGCGCGTTGGTGACGGTGCGTCTGGCTCCGGGGGCAAGCCCGCGCGCCTCCATGGCGAGCGCCGACCGGCCGGCGCGGCGGATCGCGTAGGCCAGAAGCGGCACGATCAGAGAGAGCAGTTCGGCCGGCCCCGGCACGCGGCGCGGCGGCCGGCCCCGGCGCATCGCTCGGGCCAGCCGGATCTGCTGCATCTCGCGGCCCAGATCCGGCACGAGATTGAGCGCCTGGAACAGTGCGAATCCGACGGAGGGCGGCAAGCGCCAATGCGCCATCAACGCCTTGATCAACGCGCCGGGATCGGTGGTCAGTGCGAACAGCGCCGAGACCATGCCGCAGGCGATCGCCCGGAAGAACAGGATCAGCCCCGCCGAGACCGCGGGCGCGCCGAACGGGGTTTCGGCCGCCATTTGCAGCGCGAACCCGCTGTCCTGCCGGAACAGCACGCTGGTCGTCAGGAAACCGAAGCCGAACAGGGCAAAGGGCACCATCAGCGCGATGACGAGGAACGGCGAGCGGCGTTCCAGCACGATCAGGGCGCCCGCCGCCAGTCCTATCGTTGCCAGTTGGAACCCGAGATCGAAGACCAGGATCGAGCCGAAGATCCAGACAAGGCAGACGACCAGTTTGGGCAAGGGGTGCAGCCCGTTCAGCACGGCACGCGCTCCAGCCAGTCGAGCACGGGCAGCGCCGCTGGCGGGGCCAGGTCGGCCCGGGCGAGCAGCCCTGCATCGCGCAGGATGTCCGCCGGCGCGCCCTCGGCAAGCAGGCCGCCGTCGGCGAGCACAACCAGCCTGTCACATACGGCGAGCGCGAAATCCATGTCATGGGTGATGACGGCGATGGCGCGACCGTCGCCGGCGAGCTCGCAGATTGTATCGGTGACGGTGCGGACGCCGCTTGCGTCCAGGCCGCAGGTCGGCTCGTCCAGAACCAGAAGCGGCCAGCGATCGGTCGCGGTCAGGCAGGCAAGCGCCAGCCGCCGTTTCTGGCCCTGTGACAGTTCATAGGGGTGCTGCCGGGAGACGCCTTCAAGGCGCCACCGGGCGAGGATGCGCGAGATCCGGTCGCCGCGCGCCGCTTTCGGCAGGGATGCGGCAAGCTCGTCGCGAACGCTTGCTTCCAGAAACTGGTTTTCCGGGTTCTGGAACGCGATGGCGCCGGGGGCTCCGTCGCGCCGGCCCGCCTTGAGCCGCAACAGACCGGCGAGGCTTGCGCCCAGCGTCGATTTGCCGGCGCCGTTCGAGCCGACGATGCCGACCACTTCGCCCGCCCGGACCTGCAGCGAGATGTCGCCCAGAACCGTCGGGCCGAACAGCGGCGCGCAAGCGGCCCGGTGCAAAGCCGCGACGACCGGGCCGACCGTGCGGTTCTGGCGCGGCAGCATCGGCGCGGCCGTCTCCGCGACCGCCGCGCGTGCCTTCATCCGTGCTTCGGCCGGCAGGCCTTCGAGATGCCGTGCCAGGGCGTCCATCGTCAGCGGCGGCTCGCTAGGTGACAATTCGATCCGCCCGAGCGCCCGGTCGAAGCGGCTGACGAGCGGCGTCCAGATGCCGTGGCTGTCCAGCCGGTCGCTATGCGCGCGAAACACCGATGCCGGTGCACCCTCGAGGATCAGCGCCCCGTGATCATCCAGAATGGCGATGCGGTCGATCGCGCCGATCATGGTGTCGAGCCGGTGATCGACGATCAGCACCGCGTTCTGCCCCGGCGAACACAGGACAAGATCATAGACCCGTCGCGCGACAGCCGGCGCGAGGCTTGCAGTGGGCTCATCGGCGACGAAGACCGGCGCATCGGCGACCAGCGTCGCGGCCAGCGCCACCAACTGCTTCTCGCCGCCGGAAAGCGTCGATGTGCGGCGATCGCGCCAGTCCTCAGGCAAACCGGTGCGCGCCATCGCCTCACGAACGCGCCGCTCGATCACGGTTTCCGGCAAGCCGCGGTTCTCGAGCGCAAAGGCGATTTCGTCTGCGGCGCGCAAACCGGTCAGCGTCTGGTCGGCATCCTGGAAAAACTGGGCCACCGTATCGGCCCAGGCCGATGGCGGCCGGTCGGCGGCATTTGCGGCGCCGATCCGCACTTTGCCCGTCACCGTTGCGGGCGTGGTCCTGGGGATCGTGCCGGTGAGCGTTTGAAGGAGCGTCGACTTGCCGGAACCGGAGGGTCCGAGCAGCAGCACCCGCTCGCCGGGCCTGATCGCCAGCGATACCGGGCCGACCGCGTCGCGCCGCGCATGGGGATAGCGCACGGTGACGCCATCCCATTGCGCAAGCGGTGCGTCAGGCGGGCGCGGCGGCGCGGCGGTCATGATCGATCCTGAGGCCTGAAAGGACGCCGGTCTTGTAGAGCGCGTTGACGATGACCCAGGCCAGCAGCCCGCCGAGCAGGGCGCCCGACAGGCAGCGCAGGGTGAACATGACCACCAGCAGCGTCGGCGCCAGTTCGCCATAGTCGAACCGGATCCAGGTGTAGATGAACGAGAAGACGGCGGCACCGACGCCGGCCGCCATCAGCACCGGCAGCGAATAGCGCTTCCAGCGTGTTGCCGCGAAGACGGCCTCGGCGCCGGCGCCCTGGACCAGACCGGTCAAAAGCAGGAGCAGTCCGGCCGGCGAGCCGAGCAGGATCTGCGTGCCGGCCGCCAGCACTTCGGAGACGAGCGCCACACCCGGCTTGCGGATGATGGCGGCGGCGATCATCGACACGATGAACCAGAAGCCCATGACGACATCCATCGTCACCGGTCCGAAAACGGCCTGTGCGATCAGCCAGACCTGCACCCATCCCAGATAAAGAACGCCGAACACCGCGCCGAGCACGGCGATGATCAGGGTTTCGCGCAAAGTCCATAGATTGCTGTCGGTCATGGTGTGACCCTTTCGTGCTGGAGTGGAAGAGGACGAAGGCCGCGCGCTCTAGACGCGGGTGGGGCTGTTGGCCGATACCGTTATGTCTAGCGTCAGATGACCGTCGATCGCGCCGAAGCGGGTGAAGGCCTGCGCCAGCGCCGCGAACACCGCGCCCGCGTCGCCCGAGAGCCTGGTGCAGAAGTTCTTCGGGCGGTCGAACACGCCGGACGCTTTCAGGAAGTCGATGCAGCCATAGATCTCGTCCATATGGTGGCCCGCGCCGAGCGGGTAGAGCGAGAACTGGCAGGCGACCGGCTGACCTGTCCTGGACGCAGTCTTGACGGCAGCGGCAGCGGCCGCGATGCGCGCTTCGAGCGGTTCATCCGGCGCCCGGCCCTCGGACGGCGTGCAGATCGGGTCGTCCGGTTCGCCCGGACAACCGCGCGACACCGCGGCCGACAGGACGCAGTGCGTGCCCGTCCCGGCGGCGGCGACGAACAGATCGCGCATCGCCGGAAACAGCGTCTCCGGCGGCCCGACGATCAGCGTGGAGATGTCATCGGTCTCGATACGCAGGTGTTCGCGATAAGGATCGAGCGCCGACAGCGCGCCGGTGATGATGCCGACGAAATCGTCGGACATGGGATATAAAGAGATTTGTGCGCCGGAAAACATGTTTCGCCTCGCTCCGCTGGCATTATCCAGATCAGCTTGAGGGTTCGCGGGCTTAATCGTCCCGCATCTCAGCCCCGGTCATGGGGCACCCCTGTCGATGTGTCATTGTTAGCGGCTGTTGATCGCAATGTAAATCCGATCGCGGTGACATCGGCTGAGCGGTATCGAGGATTACGGCACCGCCCTGCCACAGGGCAGTTTGTCCTTGTCGGGGGGAGCCGTGAGCACGGACCTGGTTTCGAGAAAGTTTGCAAAGCCTTCACTCACGGCCCTCACTCACGGATTGCAGAACGGGCAGTTTTGCGCAGGTGCTTCCTGCAGACCGTCGCGACGTGGCTTCTCCTCGATATGATCGCACACCGCACACCCGAAGACGTCATGGCGCACCATGTCCGTTGGCGTGCGGCACAGCTCGCATGGCAGTCCCTTGACCGTGCCCGTCCGTCCCCAACCCGGCGCTTCGCACGACGGACATTGCGTCGCCAGCCGCCGCGCAAGCTTGAAGGCCAGTCGGCGGATGGAGCGCATGCGAGTCGGATTGAAATGGGCGCGCATATCGGGCTCGATCCAGGCAGCGCCGTTATCGGAACGCGTGACCGCCTTCGCCATCGCCGTCTTCAAGTCGCCGGCGGTGGTGACGCCTTTGGAAATTGGCTTGCCGGGACCGTTCTCGTTTGTTCGCACGATCAGCCCATGGCTGGGAAAACCCGTGCGGGAGAGCCAGTCCGTGAGGTCGTCAATGTCGCGGGCCTCGCAGTGGCCGTAATTGGTGTTTTCGCACAGGAGGCTCTCGGTCAGGATGAAGCCCCGTTCGTCATCGACGAAGGTCATGAACTCCACACCGGCCGGGATGAAGGGTATGAGCGGATGCGCGCCGAAACTGCCCTCGCTGGCAAGTCCGAACGGCAGTCCGGTCATCTTCATGCCCAGCCGGGCCTTGCGTTCGCAGACCTGCGGGGGTGTGCCGCTGCGCGGAACCTCGCCTGTGAATGTACCCAGGATATCCGTGTCGAGACCTGCCGGCGTCAACACGTCCATGCCGAGCGCGAAGCGGAACGGCCGGGCGATCGCCCGTTCCTTCATGTGTTTGGTCGCCAGGCTGACCGCTCGCTCACAATAGGCCGGCATCGTCCGCGGTCTGATTCGTTCTGTCGTTAAAGTGTGAGGCGGTGCGGGCAATCGCCGGGACTAATCGCCTAAGCGTCGGGCGCATCCAGGAACACGCTATCCGGCGGGTCGGCCTCTTGTGGACCAAGGCGTCCGTCGTAACGGAACAGCGTCGCGCAGTAGGGACAGAGGATCGTGTCGTCCGCTCCCATGTCAAGGTAGATGTGCGGATGGTCGTGTGGCTCGGCGGCACCGGCGCATTTGAATTCCCTGACGCCGATCCTGATTTCCGCAACGCCCCGGTCGTTCTTGAATTTCGCATAATTCTTACCCGCCATCACGCCTCGAAAGCTCATTCTCGATGATGCCGACTTCGGTCAGCTGATGCTCCATCGAGCGGTCCGTGAGCATGCCGCTGTCGATCAGTTTGCGAAGCTCGTGGAGCTTTGCCTCGAGTTCGGCGCAGGTGAACTTCGCCCAGGGGTTCGCGTCTTTCGGCGACAGACCTGTTTCCCGGTGCGGGCCCGACCGCGGCGTCAGACCGGCCGCACTCCAGAAGTCGACGGCCGCGGCGAACATCGCCCCATGAGACGCCGCCGCGTGCGGGCCCGACGGCTCGCCGTCATGGCGCCCGAGTTCTTTGGCAATGTCGAAAAAGCCGGGCGCCGGCAGCCCGTCGCGCACGCGACTGATCACGAGCGCGGCGATGAAGGGATGTCCATTGGCCGCATCCTCCCGCATTGACCATTCAAGCGCTTGCGCGACCTGATGAATCGTGTTCGGCGGCTGAAGCTCCAGGGCCTCGGCAAGCGCCTTGTATGTGATCGGTTCTCCCCGCACCGCGATGCGTTGAAGATGAACCCGGACACGGCCGGCCAGGGCTTGTGCCGTCGACACGGTGTTTCCGGGCATGACCGTCATGACATGCCCTTCGCGAGATCGAACAGGCTGAACGGTGCATTTGCGGGCCTGGTTTCGACAACCGGCAACGGTTCCTCGAACAGGCTGCCGTCGGCCTCGATCACGACGCGCCAGACGCGTGACCGATAGCGGAAAGTGAGGCGGGTGCGGCCGGCGTCCTCGTTTTCACCGGTTTCGGTGACGCCCGTGACCAGGCCCTTGGCCATGTTATGCCTCAGAGCCTCAGTGGTAAGACCCAGCTTGGGCGCCAATGCCTCGGCCTCGATGGTGATCTCGCCGTCATCGACGCAAATCGCTGTTGATGAAAGCGCAGTCATCGCCCGGCCGTCCCAACGCGTGGCGGCCCGGCTTTGCCGGAGTTGAAGTTGATGCAAAGCTGTTCCAGTTCGTCGGCCGTAAGAGCCTCCTTCACGAAACCGCATGCATATGCGTTCATGCCTTCCCTGCAACAGCCGTCGCCTTCGAAATGCATGCATGTCGCGCACGTGCCGAAGAGCGGTCTACCCGTCTGCAAGGCAACGCTACCGAGCAAACGCTGAAGCACGGAGGAAAAATTGCCGCGGACGCCCGAGGGGAGGGCGTCCGCGGCCTGGACCAGGGCTTCGATGGGGTCATCTTTCAGGAGCGCCCTGGCTTTTTTCGTCAGATCCAGTCTCACGCTTCGGCCGTCGGTTTCGGAGCGGGTCTGTTTCAGATAACCCCCGGCGACCAGGCCCTTGACGGTCTGTGAGGCGGTGCCCCGCGTCGTGCCATGAAAGGCGGCAAATGCCGACGGCGTGCGCGAAAAGCGGTTGGCACGCGCAAAGTACCTCAATCCGGTCCACTGCACAGGCGTCAAACCAACAACGGGACCGTCACCCGACGCGATTCGTCCGAGATGAAGGATCAGTTCGGCGATCACGCGACTGTCCATGTCATGCTCCTTGTTCATGGGCATTCGGTTGTATATATGATAGCGTTTTCAAACTATCCCGACAAGATAATGATTTCGATTTGATATTAAAATAATTCTGTTCAAACCTGTTCTCCTGATGAGCGCCGGCCGGTCACCTGCCGATTCCCCAAAACCTCCCCCAAAAATCTCCAAGGCGTGCTGATCACCGACGTTTGCGTCCGACGGCGCTGCATCGAAAGCCGACGGCGCAGGTCTGTATTCCTCGGTCATTATTGATGAGATGGTGCGACTGTATCGCCGCGGGGATCAACGGGATCAATCGGATGTCGCGGCGTTTTGGATGCCCCGTGCCGATTGAGGTGGTCAGGTGTCACCCACGCGCTTGTGCGCAGACGCGAAGCGCGCGTTCAACCGCGATGTTGTCGCCGGTCAAGATAGCGGCCACCGCCTGACCGGTGATGCTGTCGGCCCGGGTCAGCAGATGCGCCACGCCCGCGGCCGCGCCACCTTCCACGACGCACTTTTCGTGGCGCAGAATGTAAGCCATGGCGTCTTCAATCGCCGCATCGCTCACCTGGACGAAATCATCGACCAGGCGGCGGCACAGGTCGAACGTATAGGCGTTGTCCTGCGGGACCGGTCCTGGAAGGGCATCGGCAATGGAGGGCTTCTCCTCGACCTGAACGATGTGGCCGGCCCTGACGCTTTCATGCATCGCGGCGCCGTGCAGCGAGGAGACCGCGACAAGACGAACCTGCGGCTTCAGAGCCTTCATGGCGAGTGCGACCCCGCTCATCAATCCGCCGCCGGACAGCTGGACCAGCAAGGTTTCCAAAGGCGGGCACTGCTCGGCGAGTTCGAGCCCCAAAGTACCTTGTCCGGCGATGACGAACGGATCGTCGAAGGGCGAGACGAACACCAGGCCGTCCCGTTCGGCCAGTTCCCGGGCCTTCGCATCGGCCTCATCCTGATTGGCGCCATGTATGACGACGTCGGCGCCATAGGCGCGAAGCCCGGCGATCTTGTCCGGCGGCACCAGGTGCGTCAGGCAAACCACGGCGCGCAAGCCGAGCCGCTCGGCCATATAGGCGACGGATTTGCCGTGATTGCCGCTGGAAACGGTGATCACCCCGCGCCGGCGCTCCGCCTCGCTGAGCGACAGCAGCTTGTTGGCCGCGCCGCGGATCTTGAATGCTCCCGTGTCGTGCATCGTCTCCATCTTCAGCCACACGGACCGGTTCAGACGATCGCTCAGGGCCTTCGAACGGCGCAGCGGTGTTGGCCGGACATAGGGCGCGATACGGGCCTGAGCGCGATAAAGGTCGTCTAGCTGGATCGTCATTCGGCTTTCCGTTTCATTCCCACGCGATTTCGATGTCGCGTGTCCGGCAACTGGCTTGTTGACTATATCGTCCAAATTAGACAAATTGTCTACAAGCTATGCGCGCCGCTTCCTGACCGGGGCGCAAGCAACAAGTCGCTACTATGAGGATGAGTGATCGGCCGATGCGCATTGTGACCAAAGATGAAATTCTGGCCAATCTTGACACGAAGATTGCCCTCAACGCCATAGAGAGCGGCTTCAAGGCCTTCGCGGCGGGCCGGGTCCAGGTGGCGCCGGTGGTGCATCTGGCTTTTCCCGACGCGCGCGGCGAATGCCACGTCAAGTCGGCGCATATTGACGGGGACGCGGTTTTCACCGTCAAGCTCGCCACCGGCTTCTATGACAATCCCTCCAAGGGGTTGCCGTCAAGCAACGGCTTCATGGCGGTGATTTCCGCCCGCACCGGCGCGCCGGTCGCCATCCTGCAGGATGAAGGCGTGTTGACCGATGTGCGCACGGCCCTGGCCGGCGTTATCGCCGCGCGCATCGGCGCACAGGCAAACGCACAGGTTCTCGGCATTGTCGGGTCGGGCATTCAGGCGCGCCTGCAGGCTGAGATGATCGCCTCGTTTTTGGGCTACGCACGTATTCTTGTCTGGGCCCGCAGCGCCGACAAGGCTGATCATGTCGTACAGGATTTGCGCGGCAAGCTGCCCGGTCTTTCGATCGAAGCGGCTGAAAGCGCCGAGCGGATCGCCGCGCAGGCCGATACGATCGTGACGACCACGTCCTCCGATGCGCCGCTGCTTCAGTCCTACTGGGTCACGCCCGGAAGCCATATCGTTGCCGTTGGCGCCGATTCACCCGGCAAGCAGGAACTGGACACCGCGCTGTTCGAACGGGCGCGTCATGTGATCGTGGATTCGCTGCCGCAGTGCGTCGAGCATGGCGAGACGGCCAATGCGATCGCCGCCGGCACCATCACGGCCGAGAGGCTCACGACACTTGGCGACGCCCTGGACGGGCCGGGTCTTGTGCGCTATGACGAGGACATCACCATCGCCGATCTGACCGGTGTCGCGTTGCAGGATGCAGCCATTGCAGGATGTGTCTGGCAGCAGATCAATTCACCGTCTCCGGCTGCCTGAAATTCGAGCACGGCGCATTGTTGACACCTAAAACCGGACAAAATAGTCTAATTTCGATCATATTATATCATATAGTATTCGAACTGAATGGAAGCTGCCTTGAGCGCGACCGAAACCCCGATGCAACTTGAAGGTCGGCGCATTGGCGTCGACCTTCGTGCCGCTCATGCTCACCGTATCCGACCGCAGCAGGCACAGTTCCTTGGTCAAAATCAGGATAGGTGCAAACGCGGCCTGAAACGCCGGCCCGTTCTTGCGCCGGAATTTGGTGATCGTATCGTGATCGGGGTGGCTGCCGGTGGCAATGGAGCGCACCGACACATTACACCAGATCGCCTGTCCGATGTACCGCTTAATAAGGCGCGCCGCCCCAAGCCACAAACACAAATACCGCGAGAGCGGTTTCGTCCTCGTGCGCAAGACGGTCATCGGCAACCCGATCGCGCGCATTAGCCGACGAACAAGAAGTCGCAGCGAACGGCCATAATCACGGAAACTCTTCATCGTTCAACCGCAAAGGACAGGATCACCAGCAAAAACCGTACAAGAAATCCGAGAGACAGCTCGGACAAAAGAAACCAACATTAAAAGGGAAGGGAATGTAATGATGAACAGAATGACGATGGGTATTGCCCTCACTTTCTTGCTGGCAAGTACCGCGCTTGCAGGGGCAGAGACATTGCACTGGGCGCGTGCCGGGGACACGCTGACACTGGATCCGAATGCCCAGAACGAAGGTCCGACCCATACCGTGCTTCAGCAGATGTATGAGTCGCTGATCATCCGTGATGTCTCTGGCGCATTGGAGCCAGCGCTCGCAACCGAATGGGCGCCAAGCTCTGAGGATCCGAGCGTCTGGGTTTTCAAACTGCGTGAAGGGGTCAAATTCCACGGTGGTGAAGATTTCACTGCCGAAGACGTGGTGTTCTCACTGGAACGCGCGAAACAGCCGAACTCTGACATGAAAGAGCTGATCGGCTCGATCAAAGAGGTCCGCGCGGTAGATGATCATACCGTTGAGATTGTAACCGACGGTCCAAACCCGATCCTGCCCAACAACCTGACCAATCTCTATATGATGGACAAAGGCTGGACCGAGGCGAACAACACAGTCAATGTGCAGGATTTTGCAGGCGGGGAGATCACCTATGCCACCACCCATGCGAACGGTACCGGCCCATACACTCTGGTCAGCCGCGAGCCTGACGTGAAGACTGTGATGAAGCGCAACGAAAACTATTGGGGTCGCGATCAGTTCCCAATGGAAGTGTCCGAAATCATCTACACCCCTATCCAGAACGCGGCGACCCGTGTTGCGGCGCTGTTGTCCGGTGAGGTGAATTTCCTCCAGGACATGCCGGTTCAGGATATCTCGCGCGTCGATGCGGCACCGGGGTTGGTGGTGAAACAAGCCCCACAGAACCGCGTGATTTTCTTTGGTATGAACCAGAGCGCGGAGGATATCGAAGCGGACAACATCGACAGTGCAAACCCACTGGCCGATGTGCGGGTACGTAAAGCGATGTCGATGGCTATCGACCGCGATGCGATCCATCAGGTTGTGATGCGCGGCCAGTCCCAGCCTGCCGGTATGATCTCGCCCCCGTTTGTGAACGGCTGGACAGCCGAGATGGATGGCGAAGCAACCACCGACATCGAAGGTGCCAAGGCGCTGATGGCCGAAGCCGGCTATGGCGACGGGTTTTCCTTGCGTCTGGACTGCCCGAACGATCGCTACATCAACGACGAAGCAATCTGTCAGGCAGCCGTTGGCATGCTGGGTCAGATCGGGATTACCGTGAACCTGAACGCGCAGCCAAAGGCACAGCACTTCCCGCTGATCACCGACGGCAAGACGGATTTCTACATGCTGGGTTGGGGCGTTCCGACCTATGACTCCGAATATATCTTCAACTTCCTCGTCCACAGCCGCGAAAGCGACATTGGCTCATGGAACGGTACCGGCTTCAACAACGACGAGGTCGACGCCAAGATTAAAACGCTCGCGTCCAACACCGACATCGCAGCCCGGAACGCTGATATCGCAGCAATCTGGCGCGTTGTTCAGGATGAGCAGCTCTACATCCCGATTCACCATCAGGTTCTGAACTGGTCGATGGCGGATGGCCTTGGCATCGACGTGGATCCAGAAGACCAGCCACACGTCAAATATTTCACCATGAATTAAACAAGCGGGGGATCAGCAGATCATGCTGATCTCCCCAAAAACAAAATGCGGCTGGCTCGCCCTCATGTGCGATGACTGGCCGCTTTCATAAAGGACGCTGGGGCGTCAAGAATCCCCAATCCAGCCGACAACCCGGCACGGTTTTAAGAGCCGGCGCGGTTTAAGCGACAGTTTTCCTTCGGTCCGAACTGCTAAATCGCAGCACGTCCGAATACGAAAGGCCCCCGCAAAAGAGGCCGCATACGAGAGGGCACTACGGATGTTGCCGTTTATCCTGAGACGCGTGGGGCAATCCGCGCTGGTTCTTCTGATCGTTGGGCTTGTGGCCTTTTCGATGTTCCATTTTGTCGGTGATCCGATCGAAAACATGCTCGGACAGGAACGCACCCGGGAGGATATCGACCGCCTGCGCGTGCAGCTTGGTCTCGATAAGCCGTTCCCGGTGCAATATTACAAGTTCCTTCAAGGCGCGCTGCAAGGGGATTTCGGGATAAGCTACCGGCAGGGCCGCGAAGTCTCTGCGATCATTCTGGAGCGTGCACCCGCGACGCTTGAACTCGCGGCTGTGTCGGCGGTTTTTGCGGTCTCGTTGGGCCTCATTCTGGGGGTCTATACGGCGATCCGCAGCGATGGGCTTCTGGCGCATTTCATGATGTCCGCCTCGCTCATCGGGGTGTCGCTGCCGACCTTTCTGATAGGCATCCTGCTGATCTACGTATTCTCGGTCGAGTTGAAATGGCTGCCAAGCTTCGGGCGTGGTGAAGTGGTCGATCTGGGATGGTGGACCACGGGACTTTTGACGGCAAGCGGGCTGAAGTCTCTGGTCCTGCCCGCAATCACCCTGGGCCTGTTCCAGATGACTCTGATCATGCGGTTGGTGCGTTCGGAAATGCTGGACGTGCTGCGCCAAGACTATATCCGCTTTGCCCGCGCCCGAGGGCTCAGCGACCGAACGATACACTTCCGGCATGCCTTGAAAAACACCATGGTGCCGGTAATCACCATCATCGGCCTGCAACTGGGCGCGATCATCGCCTTTGCCATTATTACCGAAACGGTCTTTCAGTGGCCGGGTATGGGGTTGTTGTTCATCAACGCCATTCAGTTCGTCGATATTCCGGTGATGGCCGCCTATCTCATGCTCATTTCCGTGATGTTTGTGGGCATCAACCTGATCGTCGACATTATTTATGCCCTGATCGATCCACGCCTGCGGGTAAGCCAATGACCGAACCTACAGGCACCCAAGCCCCGTCGCGCCTGCACCGCATTCTGGACAGCGATCTCTTCAATGACTTCCGGCGCTCTCCGGTTGCCCTGGTTTCAGCAATTGTCACGTTGCTGTTGTTTCTGTCGGCGATCTTTGCGCCACTGGTGGCGACCACAAATCCCTTTGATCCCACGAGTCTCAACCTGATGAACGGCTTTACGCCGCCCATGGAGCCCAATGCCTTTACCGGTGAGAGCTTTGTTCTGGGGACCGATGATCAGGGGCGCGATGTCTATTCGACCATTCTCTACGGCATGCGGATCTCGCTCTTTGTGGGGGTGACTGCGATTCTGTTCGCGATGATCCTTGGGATCATTCTCGGGCTTCTTGCCGGGTTTGTCGGCGGCTGGGCCGATACCATCATCATGCGCACTGCGGATGTACAACTGACTTTTCCGTCGATCCTCGTGGCGATGCTGATCTTTGGCATTGCCAAGGGTTTCACTCCCATCGAATATCGCGACCAAATGGCCATCTGGGTTCTGATCCTCGCCATCGGCCTCAGCGACTGGGTCCAGTTTGCCCGCGTGGTGCGTGGTGCAACCCTGGTTGAAAAGAGCAAAGACTACGTGGCCGCCGCGCGGATGATCGGACGACCGTCGTTCTCCATCATGTTGCGCCATATCCTGCCAAATGTTCTGTCGCCTGTGCTGGTCATCGCGACCATCTCCCTGGCACTGGCAATTATCGCCGAGGCGACCTTGAGTTTTCTCGGCGTGGGTGCACCGCCTACACAGCCCTCGCTGGGCACACTCATCCGAATTGGTCAGCAGTTCCTGTTCTCCGGGGAATGGTGGATCCTCTTCTTCCCCGCCTGCACCCTGCTGGCCCTCGCGCTGAGCGTGAACCTCCTGGGTGATTGGCTGCGCGATGCTCTGAACCCGACGCTAAAATGACAGATCCAGGATTCGCTGCCGCAATGCGTCGAGCATGGCGAGACGGCCAATGCGATCGCCGCCGGCACCATCACGGCCGAGAGGCTCACGACACTTGGCGACGCCCTGGACGGGCCGGATCTCGCGCGCGATGACGAGGACATCACCATCGCCGATCTGACCGGTGTCGCGCTGCAGGATGCAGCCATTGCCGGATGTGTCTGGCAGCAGATCAATTCACCGTCTCCGGGTGCCTGAAATTTGAGCACGGCGCATTGTTGACACCCAAAACCAGACAAAATAGTCTAATTTCGATCACACCGTATAGTGTTCGAACTGAATGGAAGCTGCCTTGAGCGCGACCGAAACCCCGATGCGACTTGAAGTTCGAGGTCTTTCGAAGTCCTTCGGATCGGTGCGGGTGCTGGACGCGATCTCCCTGCGCGCCGACGCCGGACAGGTCATTTCCATTATCGGATCATCCGGCTCCGGCAAGAGCACATTTCTGCGTTGCCTGAATCTTCTGGAGACGCCCGACAGCGGCGAACTCGCGCTGGACGGCCACCGGGTCACGTTCAAGACACGTGGCGGCAAGCTCAGGCAGACGCGGGACATTCAGGCGTTGCGTGCCTGTCTTCCCATGGTGTTTCAAAGCTTCAATCTCTGGCGCCACATGACGGCGCTCGAAAACGTCGCGGCCGCTCCGATCCATGTCCTGGGGCGCTCGCGCAAGGAGGCGCGGGAGCACGCGGCTGCACTTCTGGAGCGCGTCGGCCTGGCCGACCGGGCCGATTACTATCCGCACCAGCTTTCCGGCGGCCAGCAGCAGCGCGCGGCCATTGCCCGAGCCCTGGCCATGGAGCCGAAAGTCCTGCTTTTCGACGAGCCGACATCGGCCCTCGACCCGGAGCTTGTCGGCGAGGTTCTGAAAGTCATCGAAGCGCTGGCCGAGACCGGCAACACAATGATCCTGGTGACCCATGAGATGGGCTTTGCGCGCCGCGTATCCGACCGTGTGGTCCTGTTCGACCACGGCAGGATCGCCGAAGAGGGGCCGCCCGATCAGGTGTTCGACGCACCGCGCACCGAGCGTGCCGCTCAGTTTCTTGCATCCATCATGTAGCACGGAGATTACCTATGAAATTGCTGTTTTCCGCCGGCCTGCTTGTCGCCCTGGCAGCCGCGCCCGTTTCCGCCGAAACCCTGCGTATCGCTACCAGCGCGGACTTTCCACCGTGGGAATCGGTTGATTCCGACGGCAATATGATCGGCTTCGACGTCGACTTCGGAAACGAGGTTTGCGCGCGCATCGAGGCCGAATGCGAATGGACAAACCAGGCCTATGACGGCCTTCTTCCCGCCCTCATTGCCGGACAATACGACATGATCGTCGCAGCCATCTCGATCACCGACGAGCGCCGCCAGAGCATCGCCTTTTCCACCGCCTACGCGCAGGCCCCGGCGGCCTTCGCAACCATCGGCGACAAATATGCCGAAGTCGGCGATGCCGCCGCGCTCGACGAAACCATCAATGCGGCAACGGTCGGCGTGCAAGGCGCTTCGACCTTCGAAGGCTTGATGGCGGCGCACTTCGAAGGCGCCGATGTGCGCGTTTATCAGCGTGCCGATGAAATCATCGCCGACCTGCGCACCGGCCGTCTGGACGCCGGCCTGATGGAAGTCTCCGCCTGGGAAGAGTTCGCCGAGGCCAACACCGACATTGAACTGAACATGTTCGGCCCGGTCTTGACCTATGATGTCTATCCCGAGCTTGGCGAGGGTATCGGTATCGGTCTGCGGCAAGGTGCCGACGACCTGAAGGGGCGCATCGATGCGGCGATCACCTCGATGCTTGAGGACGGAACCATCGCGACGATGTCGCAGCAATGGTTCGGATACGATGTTTCGCCATAGAGTTCGGCCGGATTGAAGGCCGGGCGGCCTTACCGGTTTAACAGACACCCATGCTGGACATGTTATCCTTTGGCGCCGGCGGCTGGGGCGATGAGCTGCTGTCCGGACTCGCCGTAACGCTTCTCCTGGCACTCATCGCGTTCTCAGCCGGTACGGTGGCGGGCCTGATGCTGATGCTCGCACGGCGGCGGGGCCGGCCGGCGCGCTATTTCGTTTCCGGTTACGTGACCGTGTTCCGCGGCGTGCCCGAGCTTTTGATCCTGTACCTGTTCTTCTTTGGAACCGGCGCGGTGGTGCAAAACGTCGCGGCCAGTCTCGGCTATACCGAACGGATCAATT
Source organism: Hoeflea sp. (assembly GCF_984452065.1). Classification (NCBI taxonomy): domain Bacteria; kingdom Pseudomonadati; phylum Pseudomonadota; class Alphaproteobacteria; order Hyphomicrobiales; family Rhizobiaceae; genus Hoeflea; species Hoeflea sp. Next base: position 60,963 of record NZ_CFHWAF010000008.1, read on the forward strand.
TGAGCGGCTTCGCACTTGGCGCATTCGCCTTGTCGGTGATTGTGACGGCCTACGCCACGGAGGCCTTTCGGGGCGCCGCCAACAGCATTCCGAAAGGTCAGCTCGAGGCGGCCGAGGCTTTCGGATTTTCCGCTCCAAGGCGATTTCTGTTCATCGAGCTGCCGCAGCTCTTGCGCGTCGCGCTGCCGTCACTGGGCAATATCTGGCTCATAGTTCTCAAGGATACGGCGCTCGTCTCGCTGACGGCGGTTGCCGAACTGATGCGCCAGGCGACGGTCGCCGCCGGCTCCACGCATCGCCCGTTCACCTTCTACGCCGTCGCCGCGCTGATCTATCTGGCGGTCTCCTTCCTCTCCGAACGCGTGATCGGCCGGGTCGAAAAACGGTTTGGCCTGAAGGAGGCAAACTGATGGATTGGGCGCTTCTTTTGTCCTTTTATCCGAGCCTGTCCGAAGGGGTCGTCATCACGTTCGGCCTCCTGTTCGGCGGTTTGGCGCTCGGGCTGGTGCTGGGTGCCTTCATCTGCTGGGTCCGCATGCGGCGCATCGCGGTTCTGGCGCCTTTCATGGATGTCTACGTACTGTTCTTCCGCGGCACGCCGCTGCTTGTGCAGCTTTTCGCGATCTATTTCGGACTGGGCCAGTTCGCGTTCATCCGGGAAAGCGCGGCATGGGTGTTGCTGCGCGAACCCTGGTTCTGCGCCGTCCTCGCGCTGGGTCTGAATTCGGCCGCCTTCACGTCGGAGATCATACGCGGCGGTATCCTCGGCGTGGAGCGCGGCCAGCTTGAAGCGGCGCAGGCCTACGGCTTCGGTCCCGTGCTGACGGCGCGTCTGATCCTGCTGCCCCAGGCATTGCGCGTCGCCTTGCCTGCCTATGGCAACGAGATGATCCTGATGCTCAAGGGCACCGCGCTGGCCAGCACGATTTCGATCATGGAACTGACCGGCATTGCACGAAGGCTGACCTCGCAAACCTTCGCGCCCTTTGAAGCGTTCATCGCGGCGGGCTCTATCTATCTGCTTATCTCCATCACCTTGACCAGCATGTTCGCTGCCATAGAGCGCCGTCAGCACTGGTCGTGACAACCAAAAGGAGCGTTTCGTGTTCCACCCCTTTGACGTCGAGCAATTCCTTTCCGAACTGGAACACGGGGTTGCCTACAATTTCTCCGAAAGCGGCGTTCATCCCATGACGCTGCGGGAGTTGGCCGAGATCACCCGCCTGGACATGGATGCGTTC
>NZ_CFHWAF010000009.1:0-20051 GCF_984452065.1 Hoeflea sp.
CATTTCGATTTCGGCGATCAGATCCAGATGATCATGTTCCTGAAGAATCTGGCCATGGCGGGCGGCTTCCTCGTTCTTGCCGCCAACGGTCCCGGCAGCATCTCGCTGGATGCCAGACGCGCCGGCTGAGTTGCAAAATCTGAAAAAAGGCCGCGTTCGCTTCGGCGGCCGCGGCCTTTTTGATGGTGATGCGTTGTGCGGTCAGTTGCGGAAGATCGTCGCCAGGACATCCACACCGCGCTCGCGGTAATATTTCGACGCATTGCGGCCGTTCGGGCCGATCACGATCACCTTGGTGCCGACCGGGGCCCGCTTGTAGAGATGCTTGACATCGCTGTTCATCATCCGGATGCAGCCCGAAGACATGTTCTGGCCGATCGTCCAGGGCTGGTTCGTGCCGTGAATCCGGTAGATCGTGTCACGGCCACCGCGGTGCAGGTAAAGGGCGCGGGCTCCGAGCGGGTTGTTGAGCCCGCCCTTCATATAGGTCGGAATAATACGTCCCTTCTTGCGCTCGCGTGCAATCATGCGCGCCGGCGGACGCCAGTCCGGCCACTCGGCCTTGCGTCCGACCTTGACCGTTCCGGCCCAGCCGAAACCCTCGCGTCCGACGCCGACCCCGTAGCGGGTCGCCCGGCCGTTGCCCTCGACAAAATAGAGAAAACGGCGGCTGGTATCGATGATGATCGTGCCGGGGCGTTCGTTGGTGTCGATCCTCACCTTCTTGCGAAGATATCTCTGCGGCGGGCGCTTGGTGGACGCCTTGATCACATCGGTCCCGACATCCTGCCGGACAAGGACCTCGTCCCGCATGAAGGCATTCGCCGTGCCCGTCATGGCCATCGAAACCATGGCCAGCGTGACAACGAGCAACGGTGCGACGAGTATTCTCATTGCCATTCTCCCCTCTTTTTCTCGACATCAAGCCTATCATTGATACGCCGGCTTTCAAGAATATCCGGTTAAAATAATGATTTTGTGATGATTCGGAGACAGTAGAAAGACAACTATTTAACCGAAAGCTGAACAGAAGCCGGAATTCTACTTCCGGCCCCATGGTATTTTCCGTGCACTATATGACGATAACATTCGAGCCGGTTCCGACCCGCTCGTAAAGATCGACCACATCCTCGTTGCGCATGCGGATGCAGCCTGAGGATACCGCACCGCCGATCGTCCAGGGCTGGTTGGTGCCGTGAATGCGGTAGAGGGTCGAGCCGAGATAGAGCGCCCGCGCGCCCATCGGATTGGCCGGCCCGCCGGCCATGAAGGTCGGCAGGATGCGGCCCTTCTTCTTCTCGCGTTCGATCATCTGCGCTGGCGGACGCCAGTCCGGCCACTCGGCCTTGCGGGTCACGCGGTGGGTTCCGGCCCACTCGAAACCCGGCTTTCCGACACCGACGCCGTAGCGCCGCGCCTTGCCGTCGGCCATGACGAGATAGAGAAAACGGTTCGGGGTATCGATAATGATCGTGCCCGGCTTATGACTGGTTTCGTAAGCCACGATGGTCGGAAGATAGATCGGGTTCATGGCCGGGGCCTCAGCCCTTCGCGAACCGTTTCGTGAAACCGACCGGGCATTGCCGCGATGGCGCGCATAGGCGGACTGAACATTGGCCCGGTTGCGCTTTCCGACAACGGCGCCCGCGCCATGGGGCGAGCCCGGCTGGCGCAGCTGGTTCAGCCAGGGCGCATTGAGATCCGGACTGAGCACGACCGGCGGGCGCTCGCCGTAATTGTCATTGGCTGCCGCGACCGCGGTCAGCGCGCCGAGACAAAACGCGGCGGCAAGAAGGATTCTGGTTTTCATCTGACGGACTCACTACCTTTCGTCACACGTGTTCGCTCCGCGCGGCCGGTCAAGGCGGCGCGATTGGACGGATTGCTCCGGGACGGACAGTGGCGTCGTAAAAAGACTCAAAGGTGAATCAAAACGGATAAAATGCGATTCGGAATGGAAAGCTTTGGGCAAGGTTATTGGCGGGTTGATAAAGCCGGTTAACGGCGTCTTAAAGGTTTCGATCGGGCGTTAACGCCAGCATTTTTTCGGAGGACAAAACGTGTCGGAAGACGGTTTGATACGGGGCGAAGACGGCAGGCTTCGCTGTTTCTGGCACGATAACAAAGCCGACTATCTTCACTATCACGATCATGAGTGGGGGCGTCCGGTGGGCGACGATGTCCGGCTGTTTGAAAAGATCTGCCTGGAGGGTTTCCAGTCCGGGCTCTCATGGCTGACCATCCTGCGCAAGCGGGAGAATTTCCGTGCTGCCTTTGCCGGCTTCGATTTCGAGAAGGTGGCGCGGTTCAATGAAGACGATGTGGAACGGCTGGTCTCGGATGCCGGCATCATCCGCCACCGGGGCAAGATCACATCCACCATCAACAACGCGGGGCGGGCGCTTGAGATGCGCGACGAATTCGGTTCGCTGGCACGCTATTTCTGGTCGCATGAACCAAGTCCGGCGGACCGGCCGAAACGGCTTGACCGGGCAACGCTGATGACGCTCACCAAGACCGACACCTCCACGGCGATCTCCAAGGATCTGAAGAAGCGGGGATGGAGCTTCGTCGGGCCGACAACGGTTTACGCATTCATGCAGGCGATGGGGCTGGTCAACGATCACATCAAGGGCTGTTACGTCCGCGACGAGGTCGAGGCCGAGCGCCGGGCTTTCAATCGTCCCTGACGCCTTTACCAAGCTTCGGACAACCACCTTGCTGCCATCAAGCCGATGGGCTAGGAAGTGCGCGTTTTACATGGCCTTTGCGGCCGTCTTCCAAAGCATCGGGAAAGCCGGACCCCAAAATGGGTGAAAAGAAGAAAAAAAAGCCGAAACTCAAGGCGCGCCTGCCGCGCGGTTTTGTCGACCGCAGCCCGGCGGATATCCGCGCGACGGACGAGATGGTCGCGCGCATTCGCGACGTCTTCGAGCTTTACGGCTTCGATCCGGTCGAAACGCCGATGTTCGAATATACCGATGCGCTCGGAAAATTCCTGCCCGACAGCGACCGGCCGAATGAAGGCGTGTTCTCGCTGACCGACGATGACGACCAGTGGATGAGCCTGCGCTATGACCTGACCGCGCCGCTTGCCCGGCATGTCGCCGAGAATTTCAACGATATCCAGCTTCCCTACCGCACCTATCGGGCCGGCTGGGTGTTCCGCAACGAGAAGCCGGGACCCGGCCGGTTCCGCCAGTTCATGCAGTTCGATGCCGATACGGTCGGCGCACCGGGCGTTCAGGCCGATGCGGAAATGTGCATGATGATGGCCGACACGATGGAGGCGCTCGGGATCGCGCGCGGAGACTACGTGATCCGCGTCAACAACCGCAAGGTGCTCGACGGGGTGATGGAGGCGATCGGCATCGGCGGCGAAGAGCACGCCGAAACACGGCTGACGGTGCTGCGCGCCATCGACAAGCTCGACAAGTTCGGTTGGGAAGGCGTTTTAAGGTTGCTTGGTGAAGGTCGTAAAGACCCAAGTGGTGACTTCACAAAGGGTGCTGGTCTTGATGAACGACAACGAAGCTTCATCGTCAAAGTCGTCAATAACGAACGTTTTGTGGATGGCGAAGTTGAGATGGAGTTCAATAAGTTAATAAAGCAAACTCCAGGTTTTGCGGAAGGCTTCGCAGAACTGGATCTCATTAGAGATATTGTCCGACCCTGCGGCTACGGCGAGGACCGAATCAAGATCGATCCCTCCGTCGTTCGCGGTCTGGAATATTACACCGGCCCGGTCTACGAGGCCGAACTGCTCTTCGATGTCACCAATGAGAAGGGTCAGACGGTCCAGTTCGGCTCCGTCGGCGGCGGCGGGCGCTATGACGGGCTGGTGTCGCGCTTCATGGGCCAACCGGTGCCGGCCACGGGCTTTTCAATCGGCGTGTCGCGGCTGATGACGGCGCTGAAGAACCTCGGCAAGCTCGGCCGCGACACGGTGGCGGCGCCGGTCGTCGTATGCGTGATGGACCGGGACGCCGACAGTATGGGCCGCTATCAGCGTTTCGTCTCCGAATTGCGCGCGGCCGGCATCCGCGCAGAGATGTTCCAGGGCAATCCGAAGAATTTCGGCAAGCAGCTTCAATATGCCGACCGCCGCGGCAGCCCGCTCGCGATCATCCAGGGTTCGCAGGAACGCGACGAAGGCACGGTTCAGATCAAGGACCTCATCGAGGGCAAGCGCCTTTCCGGCGAGATCGAGGACAACGCCGCATGGCGGGCCGAAAGGCCGGCACAGTTCTCGGTCGCGGAATCGGATCTCGTCGCCGAGGTCAAAAAGCGTATTGCCGCCCAGGCCGAGGACCGCAAGGCGGACTGACCATGCGCAACAGTCCGCAATTCAAGGATGAAGTCCTGGCGCTTTTTGCCGAACGCGGCGCCGAGGCAGTCGAGATTCCCGTCATCCAGCCGGCGGACCCGTTTCTCGATATGGCGGGCGAGGATCTGCGGCGGCGGATTTTCCTGACCGAAAGCGAGACGGGCGAGAGCCTTTGCCTGCGGCCCGAGTTCACCATACCGGTTTGTCTGCGCCACATCGAGCTGCAGCCCGGAACGCCGCGCCGCTACGCCTATCACGGCGAGGTCTTCCGCCAGCGGCGCGACAACGGCAACGAGTTCTACCAGGCCGGGATCGAGGATCTTGGCAATACCGATGTAGCGGCCGCCGATGCGGCGGCCATCAAGGACGCCGCCGATGCGCTGTCCGCGCTGCTTCCGGGCGCCGACCTGAAGACCATTGTGGGCGACCAGACGGTGTTCGAGGCGGTGGTGGAATCGCTCGGACTGCCGGACGGCTGGCAAACGCGCCTTATCCGCGCGTTCGGGGATGCCGACCAGCTCGACGCGCTGCTTGCCAGTCTTTCGCAGCCCTCTGCCCCCCTGCCCGGGCTTGACGAAGACGCCGCCACGCTGCTTTCCGCCGGTGACGAGGCGGGGCTGACGGCTCTCATCGATGCGCGCATGCGGGCGAGCGGCTCTATGAGCAATGCCAGCCGCACCCCGGCGGAGATCGCGGCGCGGCTCATTGAAAAGGCGCGGCTCTCCAGCGCCCATCTCGATGCCAAGGCACTCGACATACTGAAAACCTTCCTCGCACTCGACGCGCCGCTGGCCGATGCGCCGGACGCTCTGGCGGCCTTTGCCCGCATTGCCGGGCTTGATATCGAAGCGGCGCTGGCGTCTTTCAACGATCGTGTCTCGGCGCTGAAGGCCAGTGGCTTCGGTCTCGGCCAATCGCGCTACCGGGCCGCTTTCGGCCGGCCGCTCGACTATTATACGGGTCTGGTGTTCGAGCACAGCGTCAACGGCGCCGTGCTCGCGGGCGGCGGCCGGTTCGACCGCCTGCTGACGCTGCTCGGCGCACAAACGGCCATCCCGGCCGTCGGCTTTTCCCTCTGGCTCGACCGGATTGCCGCGGCCGCACCGGCTTCTCAGGGAGGCAACAGGGCATGAGCGTGACACTGGCACTCCCTTCCAAGGGGCGGATGAAGGACGACGCGACGGGCCTGTTCGAGCGCGCGGGTCTTGACGTCGTTTCCGTCGGCAATGACCGGTCCTATCGCGGCGTTTTGAAAGACATGCCCGAGGTTGAGGTGGCGTTTCTCTCCGCCTCCGAGATCGCCCGGGAACTCGGCAACGGCACCATCGATCTGGGCGTGACCGGTGAGGACCTGGTGCGGGAAGATCTGAACGCGGTCGATGAAAAGGTGGTTTTCTGCGCCCGCCTCGGCTTCGGCCAGGCGAATGTGGTGGTGGCGGTGCCGGATGTGTGGATCGACGTCGATACGATGGCCGATCTCGGCGACGTCGCGTCGCATTTCCGCTCCGGTCACGGGCGCAGGCTGCGGATTGCGACAAAATACTGGCGGCTGACGCAGCAATTCTTCTCAAACCGGCACGGCATTCAGGTCTACCGTATCGTCGAGAGCCTCGGCGCGACCGAAGGCGCGCCCGCTTCCGGCCAGGCCGATATCATCGTCGACATCACCTCGACCGGCTCGACGCTGCGCGCCAACAACCTGAAGGTCCTGTCGCACGGTGTTATCCTGAAATCCGAGGCCTGCCTGGTGCGGTCGCTGGCGCAGCCGCGCGAGGCAAAGAAAGATGCGGTGATTGACGCGGTTGTCGACCGTGTCCGATCAGCCGTGAGCGGCTGACCATTCCGGCACGCTCCGGCCGCCATAGCAGATACGGGCATTTTCCGTTCAGAACGCCATTTGCGCTTGTATGGCTACGTAAGTTATCAGCCTCTTTCGTGTCGGCTCATGCCGTACTGGAGAAAGACCGTTTTTTACACCAATCGGTCTATATAAACGCGGGACGTTATGCGGCGCAGTAGTGGACAAATGGCCACGGGGGAATATCTTTGAGTGGAGATAAGCAGATCCGTTTTGGGAGGAAACGATGTCTGCAGCAGACCACATCAAGGAAATCGAAGCTGCTCTTTCGGAGCGCTCGGTGCAACGCGATGACTTCATTGTGGCGTCCTGGCGCAGGTGTATCGAACAGCACGGGCTCGACCCGGCCAAGCCGTCGCCGGCATATATTCTGCCGGAACCGCAACTGCGCCATCATCAGCAACAGGCCGAAAGACTGACCTCCATAGCACGCTCCGGTGTTGAAGAGTTGTTTCGACAGGTCGCGAGCCAAAACTACGTGCTGTTGCTGACGGATGCGCAAGGCGTCACGGTCGATTATTTCGGCGACACGACCTTCGAGGACGATCTCCGCAGGTCCGGCCTCTTTCTGGGGTCTTCGTGGTCCGAGGCACAATCAGGGACCAATGGCGTAGGGGCTTGCCTTGCAACCGGCAATGCCGTGACCGTTCATCAGGAAGATCATTTTGACCTGCACCACGTTCCCTTGAGCTGCAGTGCGGCTCCCATCTACGACCTTGAAGGCAGTTTGGCCGCCGTTCTGGACGTCTCATTGTTGCGGTCGCCGCAACCAAAGGCGACGCAGGCACTAGCGTTGCACATGGTCAAAACCTCAGCGCGCCGGATCGAACTTGCCAATCTGATGGCCGAGATGCGGAAAAACTGGGTGCTGCGTTTTTCCGTGCGGCCCGAGTTTGTCGACGTGGATCCCGATGGCGCGCTTGCCATCGACAGTTCCGGAAAGATAATCGGCGCAACCCATCAGGCGTTCGGGATGCTGTCAAACCCCGGCGGGATTGCGGTCATCGGGCAACCCCTGAATGCCTTTTTTGACCTTGAGATTGACGATCTGCCGACATTTTCCAGGGCACACTCGACGCAGGATCGATGTCTGTTCATGAAGACAGGTGAAGTGGTTTACGCGCATGCGATCGCGCCGCAACCCGTGTCGCGCGCGCAGAGGGCACCTGCCTCGACGAAACTGCCACCGGCCTTCGCGGGCCTGCAGTCCGGCGATCCCGAAATGGAACGGATGCTTGCGACGGCCGCGCGCCTTGCCCGCAATGATGTGCCGATCTGGATCACGGGATCAAGCGGCACGGGCAAGGAAAGGCTCGCCCGTGCGATCCACAAGGAGCGCGATGAACGGGCTCCGTTTGTCATTGTTCAATGCGCGGATTTCCCGGAACGGGAATTGGAAGACATCCTGTTTGGAGACCACACCGGAAATGAAGGCCTCATCGCCCAGGCAAGGGACGGCGTTTTGTTTCTCGATGCCGTCAGCGAACTGCCTGCGGCTGTGCAGGCTCGGCTGGCGCGGGCGCTCACCGACGACGGGATACGCCCCGCGAGCGGGGCGAACCCGATCGCCATCAAGGCGAAGATCGTATCGGCCAGCACGATGCCGCTCGCCGAAAGCAATTTGCGCCCGGACCTGACGTTTCGTTTGGGCGGCGCCTGCCTCGACCTTCCCGATCTGAGTGAACGCGCCGATTTTGATGGTCTGGTCGACAAGATCATGCGGCTTATCGGCATTGCCGCGCCCAGCACATTCACCATCTCGGACGCGGCCCGCGCCAACTTGCGCAACCGCAGATGGCCCGGCAACATCCGGGAACTCAAAAACACGTTGCGCGTCTCAATGGCAATGAGTGACGATGGTCATATCGACATCGAGCAGCTCCCAAATCCGGTGCTCAAGACCCTGAAAAAAGGAGGGGCCTATTCGGCCGCGGACCTTGAACGCAGTTTGACGGAATGCGGTTGGAACATATCGCGCGTCGCGCGTTTGCGGGGGGTGGACAGGACCACCATACACCGACAGATGAAGCGAGCCGGGATCAGACGCCCTTGATGCCACACAGTGTTGCATTGCCATGAAATGCAACACAATTTCAGCGAAAACTATGTCGCAGCGCAGCATAAGAGGGGTCACGGGATAGGATCGACGGACCTGGGCGGTCATGCTCTTCTCCAAACACAGGAAAGGAAACCACCGCATGCTGGACAAGGCCCACAATGATCAAATGAAAGACACGCTGAACCGGTTTGGCGATGCCCTCGCGCAAGGCCGGATCGACGATGCCGTTTCAATGTTTCAGGTCGATTGCTACTGGCGCGATCTCGTCTCGTTCACCTGGAATATTCGGACCATGGAGGGGCGCAACGCCATTCGCGACATGCTGCAATCGCAACTTGCGATAACCAAACCGACGGCGTGGCAAATCGCGGCAGGTGAAGTTGCCACCGAAGAGGGTGGCATCACGACGGCCTGGATCACATTTGAGACCGAGATTTCACGCGGGTATGGCCTGATCCGCCTGAAGGACGGGTTGATCTGGACGCTGCTCACCTCGATGACCGAACTCAAGGGTCATGAGGAGCCGCTGGGCTATGACCGCCCCTTGGGCGCCAAGCACGGCGCGGGCAAGGGTCGAAAATCCTGGCGCGAAGAGCGGGATCAGGAAATCGAGGAACTGGGACATACCGTTCAGCCCTACACCGTGATCATCGGCGGCGGACAAGGCGGCATCGCCCTGGGCGCCAGGCTGCGCCAGTTGGGCGTGCCGACGATCATCATCGAGAAAAACGAAAAGGCGGGCGATAGCTGGCGAAACCGGTACAAGTCGCTCTGCCTGCATGATCCGGTCTGGTACGACCATCTGCCCTATCTGCCGTTCCCGCCCAACTGGCCCATATTCGCGCCCAAGGACAAGATCGGCGACTGGCTGGAGATGTATACCAAGATCATGGAGTTGAATTACTGGGCGAAGACAACCGCCAAGTCCGCCAAGTTCAATGAAAAGACCAAGGAATGGACTGTTGTCGTCGAACGCGATGGCGAGGAGATCACACTGAGGCCGAAGCAGTTGGTGATGGCCACCGGCATGTCGGGCAAAGCCAATGTGCCGGACTTTCCGGGCATGGACAGCTTCAAGGGCGAGCAGCACCACTCGTCGAAGCACCCCGGCCCGGATGCCTATAAGGGCAAGAAAGCCGTTGTCATCGGGTCAAACAACTCCGCGCATGATATTTGCGCGGCCCTTTGGGAAAACGACGTCGATGTCACCATGGTTCAGCGGTCCACCACGCATATCGTGCGCTCGGACCCGCTGATGGAGATCGGTCTGGGCGATCTTTATTCAGAACGCGCGGCCGAAGCGGGTGTTACGACGCAGAAGGCCGATATGATCTTCGCCTCGCTGCCCTACAAGATCATGCACGAATTCCAAAAACCCCTGTATGACAGGATCAAGGAAGTCGACGCCGACTTCTATGCCGACCTGGAAAAGGCCGGCTTCCAGTTGGACTGGGGCGCGGACGGCTCGGGGCTCTTCATGAAATATCTGCGTCGGGGCTCCGGTTACTATATCGATGTTGGCGCCAGCCAATTGATCATCGACGGCAAGATCAAGCTGGCCAGCGGGCAGGTCAGCGAGATTGTCGAGGATGGCGTGCTGTTTGAAGACGGCAGCAAGCTGGAGGCCGATCTTATCGTCTACGCGACGGGCTACGGGTCGATGAATGGCTGGATCGCCGACCTGATCGACCAGGACACCGCCGACAAGGTCGGAAAGTGCTGGGGACTTGGGTCCGAAACGCCCAAGGATCCGGGCCCCTGGGAGGGCGAGCAGCGCAATATGTGGAAGCCGACCCAGCAGGAAAACCTGTGGATGCACGGCGGCAACCTGCACCAGTCGCGTCACTATTCGCAGTATCTCTCACTGCAGCTGAAGGCGCGCTACGAAGGCATCGATACGCCGGTTTACAAATTGCAGGAGTCCCACCATCTGGGACGATGACTTGGCGATACCGGGCAGCCTCGGCTGCCCGGCCCGGTTTTGAGAACGTGCTGCCGGAGCAGGAACGGGCCCCGCGGCAATGCAAGGGCCGAACAGGTGACCGAAGCCCCGTCGGGCTGAATGGCTAGCCGTTCAGTTCGCGCGGCTTGGGGCCGCCATACACCCGGTCGAGCAGTTTGACGGTATGGACGACCGGCATCTTGGGCCCGTACCGGATCTGGGCGATGCAGCCGACATTGCCGGTGGCGACAAGGTCGGCGCCAGTGGGCGGGCAAGGCTGACCGAGGCGCAAAAGCGCGCCGGATAGGGCAGAACCAGAGCCAACGCCGCCCGGTTCAGACGGTTGAGAAGCGGCCGTCTGTAGGTCTTCTCAATATGGGCCCGGGCGTGGTCGACGAGGTGCATGTAATGCACGCCCGAGGGACAGGTGGTCATGCAGGCAAGGCATGACAGGCAACGATCGATATGCTTGACGACCTTGTCGTCCGCGGGCCGGTCGTTCTCAAGCATATCCTTGATCAGGTAAATCCGGCCGCGTGGACTGTCGAGCTCGTTGCCGAGGGTGACGTTATGTCGGGCAGGTGGCGGTTCAGAAACCGCAGTGGACGCATTTGCGCAGGATTTTTCGGCTTCGGCCACACCGCTGTCGGCAAGCTGCTCGGCCGAGAAATTTGTCTGCATGCGAAGGCGTCCTTTGTGATTGCCGCTAGACCAGCCAGGTCTCGACGTTCTGTATCGGCTGCCTGCGACCGGCGGCCTGCAGGCCTTTCAGGCAGCGGATCACGAACCAGACGAGCGCCACGAACATCAGGATGAAACCGATGCCGACAAAGGCCAGCGCGATGGAGATGAAGGAGTAGAGCATCGCCATCCAGAAGGTGCGGATGGCATAGGTGTAGAGATTGTCGACCCACTCTTGCGAAGTGCCGCGGTTCATATAGGCCATGACAATGCCGACGAGCAGAGTGAGAATCGTCACCACACTGACGAGATAAAGGATGAAGACAAGCTGGACATTCTTCTGGCCGGGCTCGATCCAGCTTTGCGCTTCCTGCTGCAAATCGCCGGGCTGTTGATCGCTCATGATTCGTCTCTCCTGCACTGGTGCGTCGCACAAGCAACCTATCACAGCTCGGCCCACATGCGACCGGGATTGAGAGCAGCCTGTGGATCGACCTGTTCCGTCAGCCTGTCCGTCTCCAAAGTGCGCGTTTCATTGGCCGCATCCACCACACGCCCACCGTGCACGATATCGCGCGGATCATCGATAATGCCGTCGCGTTTGACGGGCGCATCCGCCCTCGGATCCGGCATTTCGGTTACGTCATAGGCTCGTTCCATTTCGCCACTTGCAGTAATGGTCAATTTTCTTTACCAATTAGAAGGCAATTGAATTTTTTCGCCGCTTGCGATGCGTAGGGTAATCCACGACACGGCCCGGCCCGATGAACAAATTCGACGATCTGGAAGTCTTCGCACAAGTCGTCTCCGCCGGCAGCCTTTCGGCCGCCGGACGCGAGCTCGGCCTGTCGCCGGCGGTCGTCTCCAAGCGCCTGCGGCGGCTGGAGGAGCGGATCGGCACGCGGCTGATCCAGCGCACGACGCGGCAGATCTCTCTGACCGAGGCGGGCCAGGGGTACTATGAACGCATCGTCGCCGTGCTCGCCGGGATCGAGGAAGCCGAAGCGTTCGTGACGCGGCGTTCGCAACAGGCGCGCGGCCTGCTCAAGGTCTCCGCGCCGAGCACGTTCGGACGGCTGCACATCGCGCCGCATCTGAAAGCCTTCATGGGCGCAAACCCGGATCTCTCGGTCAGCCTGTCGCTGACGGACCGCTTTGTGGATATCGTCGCGGAAGGTTTCGATATCGCGATCCGCATCGGCGAACTCTCCGATTCAAGCCTGGTGGCGCGGCAGCTCGCGCCGGTGCGGCGGATCCTTTGCGCCGCGCCATCCTATATCGCCGAAAACGGCATGCCGGAAAGCATCGGCGAACTCGACGGGCATGTCTGCCTGCCGCCGCACAACAATGAGCCGTGGAAACTGGAAGGCCCCGACGGCCCCCTGCTCTACCGGCCGAGCGGCCCGCTGATGACCGATTCCAGCGAGGTGATCCGCGAGAGCCTGATTTCGGGCCTCGGCGTTGCCTTGCGCTCGACCTGGGACGTCTCGCAGGAGCTCAAGGACGGCAAGCTGGTGCAGGTGCTTCCCGACTATCGCGGCTCGCGCAATGTCGCCGTCTATGCAATCTACGCCAGCCGCCGCTTCCTGCCGACCAAGGTGCGCGTCTTCGTCGATTATCTCGCCGAACTCTACGGGCCGCGTCCCTATTGGGAGACCTGAAGCGCGGCAGCCCGGAGCAAGCGGGCCCTTGACGGTCCGTTCCCGCCCCCGGACCGCGGTCCGGGGACAGAATGATCGAGCTCAGCCTAGAGCGCGCCGACTTCCTCATAGTAGCGGCGTGCGCCGGGGTGAAGCGGCATGTCGCCCAGCTCCTGGACCGAATCCTTGATGTTCAGGGCCTTGGCCCAGGGTGCATTCGACGTGACCTGGTCGAAATTCTCCCAAAACGCCCGGGTGACCTCATAGACCGTGTCTTCGTCGAGGTCCGTGCGCACGCCAATCCCGACCCAGGTGTCGTTCGAGGGCACCGGCCCGTCATTGGTCTGGTTCTCATACATGCCGGCCGGCACTTCGGCGCGGAAACGGAACGTGCCGAGGAATTTGTCGACCGCTTCACCCTCATCGCTTTCCGGACCGATGAAACGCACCTTCTCGGTTTCCGTGAACTGGATGAACTGCTGGCAGGGATCGAGGCAGCCATTGACATACATGTCTATCGAGCCGTCCAGGAAGGCCTGGAAGCCGGTCTGCCAGTTGGCCGCGATCGCCTCGTAATCCTCACCGGCGACGAGGCCCGTCGTTGCCGCGATCCAGCCTTTCGCGGCGTTGAATGCGCCGCCGCCCTGCGGCCCGAGGAACACCGTCGCGCCCTCGATGTCATCAAGAACCGTGATGTCGCTGTCGTCACGAACGGCAAAATGATAGGGCCCCCACGGGAACCACATCACGAGGCTGACATTCTTGCTGAGTTCCGGCGCTTCGGCCTCCTTGGCGTACATGGCCTTGCCGTTCTTCATGAAGGCGTAGATCGTCGGAGACACCATGGAAAAATCAAGATTGCCGCGCGCCACTTCGAGCCTGTGCAACGTCGCCGCGCCGCCGCCGGCGACTTCGATTTCCACCTTGTCCTGATTGTCATTCACGATGTTCGCGAATGTGGACATGGTGATCGCCTGTCCGAGCGATGGCGCGATGGTCGCCATTTTCAGCTTTTCCTCGGCGCCGGCGCCTGTCACGCCAACGGCGGTGGCCAGAACGGCCGAAACGATGAGATTTCTCATGTATTTTCCTCCTGTTGATTTATTTGTCCGATTGCCGGTGCACGGCTTTGCATGCGGTGAAAGATGATGAGGGCGGCCGACAGCGCCAGGGCCGGCACCGCGATCTGAAGATCGGGCGCGAGCATGACGAGGCCCGCGGTGAGACGTAATCCCCGTTCGGCGGCGCCGAGCGGCCGCTTCTCGAAACCGGCAAGCGCGGTCGAGATGACCCACATCGCCAGTGTGAAGATCGCGATGATCCAGAAAAATGCGCTCCAGCTGATGGTTGCGGGGTCGACCATCGCGGCCGACCGGCCAAGTTCGGAGCCGAAAAGCGGAAAAAGGAGCTGCGGCTTGTAGAGGATTGCAGGATGGTAGGCAAAGACGAAGGGGATCAGGAAGCCGGCGACGCCGATCCGGGCGGCGGCGAATCCGGTACGAATGGGGTTCGCATCGGCAATCGGCGCGGCAGCGAAGGCCGCAAGCGCCACGGGCGGCGTGACGGTGGACATCACCGCAAAGAAAACAACGAAGAGGTGCAGCGTCAGCTGCGGAATGCCGACCGCCTCGATGCCTGAGCTGAGGGCGATCACAATGATGAAATAGGTCGCGCCCGGCGGCAGGCCCATGCCGAGCACGATCGATCCGAGCGCCACGACGATCAGCACCATGAACAAGGGTCCGCTGGCGAGCTGCGCCAGCAAAAGCGAGAGCCGCCCGGCAAAACCCGACAGCTGGATCAGCCCGACGATAAGCCCGATCAGGGCGACGATCACGACGATGGACGCGGCCTTCTGACCGGCGTCGACAAACGCGTCCCAGATCCGTTTGCGCTTGCGAAACTCCGGGAAGAGAACGAGGGCGGACGCGAGAGCCGCGATGAAGCCGTAAAATCCCGCCTTCTGGACAGATGGCTGAGCAAACAGAAAGGTCGAAAGGACGGCCAGCGGAATGATGAAAACGAGGCATTGCACTTTTTCGGACCGCATGAGCGTGGGCCGCGCCTCCTTCGCAAGCCTGCCCACACCCTGCCTGAGCGCCTCGAGATAGACGGCCATGAAGGTGCCCAGGTAGAAGAACAGCGCCGGCAGGATCGCGGCAACCACGATATAGCGGTATTCGAGACCGATCTGGCCGGCGACGAAGAACGCCACGACACCCATGACAGGCGGCATGATCTGGCCACCGGTCGACGCCGCCGCCTCGACCGCACCTGCAAAGGCCGGCCTGAAACCGGCCCGCTTGATGACCGGGATGGTCATGGCGCCGGTCGAGACGACATTCGAGATCGCCGCGCCCGACAATGTACCGAAGAGCGCGGACGAGGCGACGGAGGCATGGGCCGCGCCGCCGATGAAACCGCCGGTCAGACGGTTGGCGACCTTCATCAGCAGGTCGCCCGCGCCCGAAGCCATGAGAACCGCGCCGAATACGATGAAGATCAGAACATTGCCGGAGACAACCTGCAGCGGCTGGCCGAACAGGCCGCCTGTCTGCGACCAGAAGTTCAGAACCATCGCACGCATGCTCTGTGCCGGCGTCGCCGCTGCGCCCTGCAGTATCCCGGTCCAGTCCGGCAGATAGCCGCGGACGAACAGATAGACGATCCAGAAAATGCAGAACCAGGCGATGAACGCGCCGAACATGCGCCAGGTCAGATAAAGCCCGATCAGCGCGGCAATCGGGAACAGGACGAAATCGATCCGGTCCGCCGAGGGCAACAGGCCGGCGTCGGTGGCGGAGATTTCAATGATCCAGAAGGAGAACACGATGACGGATGCCAGTGCGAGGCAGCGGTTGAGCCATGACGGGCCGAACGCCGGAAAGAGGCCGAGCGCGGCGATGGCGAAACCGAAAAGGACGGGCAGTCCGAGGATAAAACCGGTGGGCTGCAGAAAACTGCGCTCGACGCTGCGCCAGCCGGCCCCCAGCCAGTGTTCGCGCATCAGGAGACGCTGCTCGCGGCGTGAAAGCTCGTCGAACCCCTGCGTGGTGTTTTCAATGAACCAGCGGACGAAGTCGCCGATGGGTCCGCCGGCCGCATAAAACAGGATGACGAGGGCAAAGACGAAGGCCATCGCGTTCCGGGCCCGGCGGTCGAACCCGGAACCGGCGAAAAGACCGGCGCTCTTCCTCCCCGCCGCGGTCACTTTTCTTCCCGTTCAGCACGTTGCGGCGCCGTGCCGCGATATTGCGCGGTCATTTCCTCCGGCACTTCCGATCCGTCGACCAGAAATGGAAGAATGCCGCGCCGCGCGGACTTGCCGCGACCGCCGATGATCTCGGCGTCGGACTTGGTGACCCGCTGCGCCATGCGCCGCCCCCATTCGGCGAGGCAGTCGTAAAGCCGCCCGATCTCCGCCTGATGCGCATCGGTCTTGGCGAGATCGTGGAACTCTTCCGGATCGCTCTGAAGATCGAACAGCATCGGCCGGAAACCGCCCTCGGCGTGCATCATCTTCCAGCGGCCGTCAAACACCATGAACAGGCGCGCATCGCGCGGTGCAAGGCCAAGCCTGACGCATTGCGGCGTCGACGAATAGTCGAACTCGCTGATCACGTAGGAGCGCCAATCGGACGGTTCTTCGCCATGCAGCCAGGGCATCAGCGAACGCCCCTCGATAATGTGGCCCGGAACGGTTCCGCCGGCGGCCTCGACAAAGGTGGCGGCCAGATCGATGGATTCGACCAGCGCGCCGCATGTCGTGCCGCGCGTGACGTTCGCCTCTTCACGCGGATCGTAGACAATCATCGGTATCTTCACCGACGGCTCGTGGAAGAGATCCTTCTCGCCAAGCCAGTGATCACCCAGGTAGTCGCCATGATCGGAGGTCAGCACGATCATGGTGTCGTCCATGCGCCCCGTCGCCTCCAGATGGTCGAGCAGCCGACCGAGCTGATCATCGGCCTGTTTGATGAGACCCATATAGGCCGGAATCACCTTCTGCCTGACATCCTCGCGCTGGAACGCCTTTGCGATGCGGTTATCCATATAGGCTTCGTAGACGGGATGCGGGTCCTCGCGCTCGACGCCGTGCCTGAGTGCGGCCGGGACGTGATTGAGCGAATACATGGCGTGATAGGGCGCCGGAACGATATAGGGCCAGTGCGGCTTGATATAGGAAAGATGCGCGCACCAAGGGCCTTTGACCTCTTCGACGAAGCGGATCGCCTCGCTCGTCAGCCATGGCGTTTCGCTGTCGGCCTCGTCGACATTGGCGGGTTTGTCGGCGTTCTGGAACATCCAGCCGGACGCTTTTTCGCCGTTTACGGACGCCGCATTGGCAAAATCGGCCCAGGGGTTGATGCTGTCATAGCCCCTCGACTTCAGATACTCGTTATAGGGGCTGCGCTTTTCGTCGTAAAAGCCGTCCGGGCCTGCGCCCCAAAGGCCGTCGTCGCGCACCCGGACGTCGAACCCGCACTCGGCCTGGCGCGCACCGATCACGCTGTCGGGACTCAGACCCAGCCGGGCCATGCCTTCGGCATCGACCCTCATATGGGTCTTGCCGAGCAGCCAGCAGTCCATCCCCAGCTTGCGCAGATGATCGCCCATGGTCATCTCGCCAACGCGGAGCGGGAAACCGTTCCATGCCGCCCCATGCGAGGATACATAGCGGCCGGTGTAAAAGGACATGCGCGATGCGCCGCATATGGGCGACTGGACATAGGCGTTGGTGAAACGCACGCCCATCGCCGCGACGCGGTCGAAATTGGGTGTTTCGAGATGCGGATGCCCGGCGCAGCTGAGATAATCGAACCTCAGCTGGTCATACATGACAAAAAGAATGTTCATTCGCGGCCTCCCGCCCGCCTGCCCCGGAATTCCGGGCAGGCCGTATCCTAGAATGCGCAACACCGCGCGAGCAGTATCATTTTTTGATACGATATAACTATGGGTTATATATCTTCGAAAATCGATCTCACGGCCGCAAAACACCCTCGAGCTGGCCGGCGGCATCACACATGCAATCGTGGAAAAACTGTGCAGCCGGCGTCAAAGGCCGTTGCGACGCGGTGCAGATGGCGATCGGCAGCGGCTTGATTTCTTCCTCAAGCACGATCCTGGATATCCGCCAGCGCGCCTCCAGTTCCTTGATGGCGGGCGTCGGGAATGTGGCGCACAGATCGCTGTCTTCGATCATCGCCAACAGCGCAATGACAGAGTCTGACGTGGTCAAGGGAACGGGCGCCTCGACGCCCATCGCGGTAAAGTGCTGTGCGAAGACCGGCCGACGTTCCTTCGGCCCGATCAAAAGCCAGTCCGCATTTTTCAGCTCATTCAGGGACCGCACATTGGCGTAGCGCGAGTTGCGTCCGGTGATGACGGAGATCGGCGCCCGGAACAGCCTTTTAACCGTCAATCCGCTGGCTTCGTCGATCTGCGGCGCCGGGCCGATGACAATATCGCACCGCCCTTCCCGCAGCGGACGGAAGGCGGACGGCGCATTGCCGGCATTGACCTGCACATGAATGGCGGGAAAACGGGTCCGGAACCGCCGCATGACCGGCGGGATGAGCCGCGTCGCGGTCAGGGGCGATACGATCACGGTGAGATCGCCGGTGAGATCGCCGCGCAATTGCGATACCTCGTCCTGCAGCCGGCGCATCTCGTCCTTGATCACGTGCGCGCGGCGCAGGACGACCTCGCCGTCCCGGGTCGGCACGACGCCGCGCGGCCCCCTCTCGAAGATCGCGACGCCCAGATCCGCCTCGGCCTGGCGCAGGGCCTTGGAGACCGCCGGCTGGGATTTGCCGAGGATTACAGCCGCGCCGCGAATGCTGCTCGCCGTCTCTATGGCCAGAATGAGATTTATGTACTGAAGCTGCATGATGTTTTTGCATTAGACCCGACCGGGCCAAATAAGGGAAGGCGTGCTCTGCGATAGAGCAAAGGGCCGTGTTGTTTCGTCCGCACCAACCAATATGAAGCGCCACCATGTCCTCAGAAGGTCAGCATGTCCGTTTCAGATTTTGAAGGCGGCCATACGCCGGCTGCGCCTGAGGAAGCGGCGGCCGGCGCGATGGCTGTCGGGCACCTCAGGAGAGGGCGTTGTCGACGTGGTCGCGATAGGTTTTGACCGCCGCCTTCAGTGCATCCCAGTGGCGCCTGCCCTGCGGGGCCGGAAAGCGGCGCCAGATGCCCCGGCAGCCACGTGCCCTTGCGATCTCGAAGAGCTTTTCCGTCACCGCCGTGCCGATGCCCCGGCGAAGATGGCTGTCGCGCGCACCCACTTCGTTGATAAACATTGATGGCGGTTTGTCGGGATACAGGAGAACCGTGCCCGACGCCATTCCGACGGCCAGATCGCCGTCGAATGCCAAGACGATTTCCCGCAGCGGGTCGGCCAGGAATGCCGCCACCTGTTCCGGGTCGACAGGATTGTCGAACAAGCCCTCCGGCACAGCCATAAGCAGCGGCAGATCGTCCGGGCCAATATGTCGGATTGTTACATTGCTGTTCACTGTGCCCCTCCGGACTGACGCCTTGATCAGGAGGGCTCGGGATGCCGGTCCGACCGCGGCGCATCATCGCATATCTCGTACCATGACGGTTTTTCGGAAACGAATTCATGGAACCGGTTTTTCAAGCCGATGTCCGTATCGAGGGCATCGGCGGCAATCGGAAAGCTCTCCTCCTGCGAGAGGATTTCTCCGAGTGACGATCCGCAAATCCTGCAAAAGCACCGGCCATATTTGTAGGGAGCCGGAGGCTTGTAGAGGGTGACGTTTTCCTTGCCCTCAATCCAGATCAGGCTTTCCTTCCTGACAAAGACGATGGTGCTCGCACCCGCCTTGCGGCACCGCGAACAATGGCACGTGCCCATGACCGTCGGTTCGCAAGACAATCTGAACCGCACCGCTTTACAGCAGCAGCTTCCCTCAATCATTTGACCGCATCTTTCCGTTCAATGCCCGAACTGATAGAGAACATTACATGAACATTTGGCGTGGCGCAACGGTTGGAGCGGGCACCTATTTGCCGTGAATGAGCGCCCGTCACGATGATTGTCTTTCCGTCCAGCAACATGAGTGTCTCCCTCTTTCGATCTTTGAGACCCCTCTAAGTGCCCGCCGTCCCCTCCGGCATCCCGGTTCTTGCGCGGGCATTCACGTGTTTGCGTATTCGGGCCCGCCAATCGCCGATGCGCAATCCCAATTCGCGATCGCCCGCCCTATATCCGCCCCATGCTCTGGTTTTTCAGCGCCGTTGAAGAGCTGCTGCCGGTTCTGGCTTTCTTCATCGTGCAACAGCTTTACAGTTTCGAGGCCGGCCTGGTGGTCATGGTGCTGCTGGTGCTAGCGCTTCTTGCACTGTCCCACGGCTTCGGAAGGGCTGCGCCGCGCTTTGCCGTGGCGAGCACCGTCGCGCTGCTCGTCTTTTCCGTCCCCAGCATCGTGACGGGCAACACCACCTTCTTTCAGGTGTCGGATACGATCCTCGACGGGCTTTTCGCGCTGCTATTGCTCGGAAGCCGGGCG
>NZ_CFHWAF010000009.1:20061-61254 GCF_984452065.1 Hoeflea sp.
CGGTCCTGAAATATCTTTTCGAGCGCGTGTTTGCGATCACCGACGAGGCGTGGCGGATCCTGTCGCTGCGCTGGGGCCTGCTGTTCGTGGCGCTCGCGGTGCTGAATGAAATTTTCCGGCTCGGCTATTCGGAAGATGTCTGGGCCTATTTCAAGCTGATCTCCACGATCTTCATCCTGCTTTTCGGCTGCTACCAGTTCACGCTGTCGGCGAAGATGCGCATTCCGGGCGAATCGAACCGGCTCGGCCTGCGGGTCTGAGCGGCCCCGTTCAAGCTCATTGCGGCCCTGTCCTGTCGGCTCGCGGTTCGGTCTTCGAAATCGCGGCAACGAAGTTCACATAGGCACGCCTTGAATGATCTGTGCCCGTGCTCGGCGGCCGGATCGGTCGCTTCGCGGCCCGTCAGGCCTCAAACCAGTCGGACCAGGCAGGCCAGTTGTCGATGAGACCGGCGGTGATGGCGTAGCCCGATCCGTCGCAATGCATCCGGTCGCCCTTTGTCAGGCTCTGCATATAATCTTCGTTCGCAAGGAGCGGTGTCTGGATGTCGAGATAGGGCACGCCGAGTTTCTCAGACAAAGCGATGTAGCGACGATTAAGGGCGATGGCCGTCTTCTGGGAAAAATCAATTTCCATCCCCTCGCTCGGATGCATGGGGGAACAGGCGACATTGGCCGGCGGGATGCCAACCCAAAGGGTGGGATAGAGGCCGGCGCAATCGCTGACGATGGCCTCAGCGTTGGCGAGCGAGGCCTCTTCCTCGACACGCCGTCCCGCACCGGTGATGACCGCGACATCGTTGATGCCGAACTGCAGGACGACCCGATTGTCGGCGCCGTCCGGAAAGCGCGCCTTGCACTCCTGCTTCCAGCGGCCGCGGATTTCATCGGTGGTCGCCCCACGGATGCCGAGGTCGTAGAAGGTCAGGCGGACCTCCCGCGTGAACCGGCGCTCGCACAATCGGCCGATCCAGCCAAGACAGCCTTCATCCCCGGATCCGTTGATATAGCTGTCGCCCATGAAGCAGATGCGCAGATCCCGCATGATGTCCCCCGAATCGGTGCTTTCCCATCCGGTTCACTCTGGCGGTCACCATCCGGGCTGTCCACAGTCCACAAGCGCGGAGGCGACCGTGACGGTCGTGCAGGCAACGGCGTAGGAGCCGTTCAACCGGTCAGGAGTTCCTTGAGATGGGATTTCCATTCGGTAACCATTTCGTCCAGTTCGGCGCGGTCCGGCTGCATGAAAAGCTGAAGGGACATGCCGCGGAAGAGACTGACCGTCAGTTTCAGCTGCAGTTCGATGTCCCGCTCACCCAGACCGCAATCGGCAAAAAAACGGCTCCATATCTCGGCAAGCGCTTCATCGTACTGTTTTCGTGCCTGTTTGACCCGCTTCATCAGACCGGGGTCGGTCCGCGCCGCGGTCAGATAATCGAGGGTGACGGAAAATGAGCGCAGCGAGAAGCGTGACCAGAGTTGATCGATAAATTCCTCGACCGTCAGCTGGCTCTTCGTATAGCCGCCGGCCGCCTCCCTCAACTTGCCCACCTCCTCCTCCAGGAGCACCTCATAGGCCGCACACAGCAGATCTTCCCTCGACGGGTAGTGATGCAGCATCGCTCCGCGGGAAATGCCGGCCCGCTCCGTGATGTCCACGGTCGAGGTATTCTGAAGCCCCCTCTCATAGATGCAGTCGATCGCCGCCCGCAAAACACGTTCGCGCGTCCGCGCGGAACGGATCGCGTTTTTGTTTCGTCTCACCAATGTGTCGCTCATGGGGATCCTTTTGTGATGATCTCGAGCCGGGCGAAGGGCTGGTCAACGCGCATGGACTATTTATGATTCTCTCTGCTTTCTGACCAGCAGGAGGTCGGTTATCCACACCGGTGGACACACGCACAGGATCGATTTATTTCCAAAACAGTCATGACTGCTTATTTTTATCACAGAAGACATTTATGACAAAAAACGTAAACCACCTGACGCCCGCGACCGGACGCAACAGAGTGGGAAAAACTGGGAGCATATCTATGAAGAACCTGACCAAAATGGCGCTGGCGTCTGTCGTGGCACTGTCCCTCATGGGTGTCGCCAAGGCGCAGGATGCAGCCGAAATCGGCGTTTTACTGCCATTGAGCGGCCCTAACGCATCAAACGGGGCAAAGACACTGGCAGGCGCCAATGCCGCACTTGCAGAAATCAATGATCTTGGCGGCGTACTCGGCGGCAAGGAACTCAAGCTCATTATCGAGGATACGGAATCGAAGCCGCAGCCTGCTGTCGAAGCCGTCAGGAAACTGATCGACGTCAACAAGGTGCCGCTGGTCCTGGGCGACATCTCGTCATCGGTCACGATCCCGACGGGCAAATACACCGTCAGCAAGGGCATGAACCAGATCACCATCGCCGCAACCGCGCAGGCGCAGCGCGAGATCGGTGACGGCCTCTTCACCATGCTGGCGACAAATGATGTGCTCGGCGTCAAAATGGCTGAATTCGTCGTGGAAGACGTGGAACCCAAATCGGTCGCCCTGGTCTATATGAACGACCCATTCGGCGTCGGCATGGCGCGCGCTATCGAGGGCGGGCTGAAGGATCTCGGCGTTGAGATCGCCGCGGATCTTGCGCTCGAGCCGGCAAAAACCGACTATCGCGCGGAGCTGCAGCGTCTGGTCAGGGCCAAGCCCGATGCCGTCATCGCGGTTGCGTTCGGCGACACAGCCCGGGTGATCCTCAAGCAGAGTTTTGAACTGGGTGTCCTGGAGCGCGTGAAGGGCTCCTGGTACCAGACCTATGTCAGCGCCGGAACGTCGAAGTGCATTCCTGAAATCTGCGAAGGCATAAAGGGGCTGGACATCGCCGCCGAACCCGGTACCCGTTATGACAGCATCATCGAGCAGATCGCCGCAACAACCGGCAAGGATATCGAACTCGACTGGTTCACGTCCGTCGGCTACGATTCGGTCTGGGTGGCCGCGCTCGCGCTCAATTTTGCCAACTCCATGGAACCGCAAGCCATTCAGAAGGCCATTCCCAAGGCCATGGAAGTCTACCGCGGCGTCACCAAGTCCGACTTTTCGGTCGACGATGACGGTATTCAGGTGAGCCAGCGTTACGGGCGCCGGATTTACAAGGACGGTTCCCTTACCGACTACGTTCCCGAGTAGAGCAACGGCTCTTCTCGAACCTGGAATAACTCCTCCCGTCTCGCCCGGCCGCAGTGGCCGGGCGATCAGACGGGGCTGCTGCGGGCACCTGCGATGCTGGAACAAATCCTTATCAACACGCTGATTCGTGGTTCCGAGATCGCCTCGCTGGCGATCGGCGTGACAATGCTGTTCTCACTGCTGCGTTTTGCCAATTTCATGCATGGGGAACTGGCGGCACTGGGGGCCTATTTCACCTATGTCTTTGTCGCCGTGTTCGGTTTCAATATCTGGGTGGCGGCCGCCCTCGGTGCGGGGCTCGGCGGACTTGTCGCCCTTGGCGGCGATGTCGCGGTGTTCAGCCGCATCCGAATGTCGCCGGGCGTGGTGCTGCTCATTGCGTCGCTTGGCCTGTCGATCCTCTACCGCGCGGTTATCTCGGGCGTGTGGGGCGTTGAGGGCCTCACCTATTCCGACGAGGTAGAGCGCCTCTATTTCATCGGCGAGGCGGTGATCACCCAAACCCAGATCATCATCGTGTGCGTCTCGTTCACCGCGATGGCTTTCTTCTATTTCCTCCTGAACCATACGCAACTCGGCCGCGCCATGCGTGCCATGTCGGATAATATGGACCTGGCCAAGGCGCGCGGGATCTCGGTCGAAAGAACGATCAGATGGATCTGGTTCATTGTCGGCAGCTATGCGGCGCTCGGCGGCACGCTGATCGCGATGGATACCCAGCTGACGCCCGAAATGGGCCTGCACATCATCTTGATCGTGTTCGCCGCAACGATCCTCGGCGGTATCGGCAATGTTTACGGCGCGGTGATCGGCTCATTCATCATCGCATTTCTGGAAAATGCGTCCCTGACCATCGATTGGGGGTTCGTGCTCAGACCGTTCGGTCTTGACGGTTCCCTCTATCTGCCGAGCGGCTACAAATTCGCCGTCTCGTTCGTGGCTCTCATCATCATTTTGATCATCATGCCGAAGGGCATCATGAAGGGCTCGGAAGGGGACTGACGCCATGCTCGAACTTTCGCTGTTTCTCGGCACGATTATCGGCATCTACGCCATCATGGCGCTGGCGCTGAACCTGCAATACGGTTTTTCCGGCCTGCTCAATTTCGGCCTTGTCGCCTTTTTCGCCATCGGCGCCTACGCATCGGCGCTTCTATCCCTCGCTGGCGTCCCGGTCTTCGTTTCCATTCTCCTGGCGGTCATTGTCTCAACGATTGCCGGCGCCCTGATCGCCCTGCCGACAATGAACCTTTCGGTCCATTACTGGGCGATCGTGACCATCTCCATCGCCGAGCTCGTCCGGGTCGTCATCCAGAACGAGGAATGGGCCACCGGCGGTACGTTCGGGCTGGGCGACATTCCGCAGCCGCTGGGAGGTCTTGTTCCCGCGGACTGGTATTCGACATTCTTCTTCGCCCTGACGATGGTGACCCTTGTCCTTTGCTACCTTATTTGCCGGGCGTTGATCACGTCCCCTTACGGTCGGGTCATCAAGGTCATCCGCGAGGACGAGGATTATGCGGAATCGCTCGGCAAGGACGTGCCGTCCCTGAAACTTCGCACCATGGCCGTCGGCGCGGCGCTGACGGGCCTTGCCGGCGCTCTCTACGCCCACTTCACCACCTATCTCAATCCGGCGGCCTTTGAACCGATCGTCACATTCATCATCTGGGCGGCGGTCATCATGGGCGGAAAGGGAAATCTGAAGGGCGGCATACTCGGGGCGCTGGTCATCGTGCTGCTTTACAACAGCACCCGTTTCGTCGGCGACTATGTCGAGCTGTCCGCCCAGACCATTGCCAGCATCAGACTGGGTCTCATAGGCATCCTGATCACGGCTATTGTCGTTGTCCGGCCGAACGGGATCATGCCCGAACAGAAGAAAGTGTTCTGAGAATGGTCGACCGGCATGTCCTCGAAGTTTCCGACCTGTCCAAATCCTTCAGCGGCGTGAAGGCGCTGCAGGATGTGAACCTGACCGTGAACGAAGGCCAGATCGTCGGACTTATCGGGCCGAACGGCTCCGGCAAGTCCACCGCCCTCAACTGCATCGCCGGGTCGATCAAACCCGACCGGGGAACGGTCAGGTTCAAAGACCGGGACATTACCGGCCACTCCCCTTCCAGCATTGCCAATCTCGGCATGATGCGCACATTCCAGATCACCAAGATCGCCCGCCGCATGACGTTGCTGGAAAACATGTTCCTGGGCGCGCAGACGGCGCGCGAGGAAAGCCTGACCTCGGCATTGTTCAGAAGCGGGGCCTTTGCGCAACGCGAACCCGCACTTTTGGAACGGGCGCGCGATTTGCTGGCAACCGTGAATCTGTCCCATCTTGAAAACGACTATGCACAGGTCCTGTCCGGCGGGCAGCAGCGCCTGCTGACGATCGCACTGGTCCTGATCCGCAATCCCGATGTCATCCTGCTCGACGAGCCGGCGGCAGGCGTCCACCCCGAACTGGTGGAGCAGTTCGTCGGCATGATCGGGACCATCCGCAAGGAAAGAGGAAAGTCCTTTCTCATCATCGAACACAATATGCATTTCATCAGCAGTGTCTGCGACGAGGTGGTGGTGCTTGATGCCGGCATGAATCTGGTGACCGGCACGCCGGACATGATTCACAACGATCCGAAGGTTCTGGAGGTCTATCTTGGCAAACGTCAGCAAAGTGCTTGATGTCCTGGACCTTGAATCCGGGTACGGTTCGCTTGAGATCCTGCATGGCGTCAATCTTCATGTCGGCGAGCAGGAGATCGTCTCGGTTATCGGACCCAACGGCTGCGGCAAATCAACGGTCCTTCGCTCGATTATGGGACTGACGGACTGGTCGCGGGGCAAGATAATCCTTGCCTCGCAGGATATGACCGGCATGGAGACCAGCCAGATCGTGTCGGCCGGGATCGGATATGTGCCCCAGCTCGCCAATGTTTTTTCGGCCATGACGGTGACCGAAAACCTGCAGTTGGGCGGCTATCTGCTCAGTGCAAAAGAGCGCGATGAGCAGATTGAAAGCATGATCGACCTGTTCCCCAAGTTCAAGGAGCGCAAGAACCAGGCCGCGGGCACCATGAGCGGTGGCGAGCGCCAGACCCTGGCACTTGCGATGGCTCTGATGACCTCTCCAAAACTCGTTCTTCTGGATGAGCCTTCGGCCGGGCTTTCACCGATCGCCACCAGCGAAATGTATGAGAACATCGTCGGTCTGCCGGAACGCATCGATACGTCAGTGCTGATCGTCGAACAGGATGTGCACGGGGTTCTGGAGATATCCGCCAGAACCTATGTCATGAGCATGGGGAGCAATGATTTCGACGCGCCTTCCGACACGATCTGGGAGGATGAGCGCGTTCGGCTCGCCTATCTCGGCAACATCGAAGATGACTGAACCGGGCTATCCGGAGCCGGATGGAAAGCGACGGCGTGCAAAATGGAGGAGAACGTGACGGACATTCCCTATCTGTCGGAACGGGAGGTTGCCGAGTATCTCGATTATCCCTCGCTCATCGCCCTGATGGCGAAGGCCATGGTCGAGGCGTCCGGGGGCCGGGTGATACAGCCGCTTCGTCAGATGCTTCCGGTGGAGGAAAATCAGCGCTACCTCGCCATCATGCCGGTTGCCGCTTCCGACGGCATGGGCGCCAAGCTGGTGGCGTTCTATCCCAAGAATGCAGGCACGCAATTTCACACCCATATGGGTGTGATCGCACTCTTCGATACCGACACCGGACAGCCGCTGGCGTTCATGGATGGCCGACTGATAACCGAAATGCGGACGGCGGCCAATTCTGCGGCCCTAACGAAACTCGTTGCTCCGGAAGACAGCAAATCGCTCGCCATCATCGGCGCCGGCGTTCAGGGGCGGGCCCATGTGGCGGCGCTCTCCACGGTGTATGATTTTGAGGAAATCACCGTGTGGAGCCGGACCGAGGACAACGCACGCGCCTTCGCCGGGGCTCATGGCGCGCGCCATGTTCCGACAATCGAGGCGGCTGTGCGGGATGCCGATATCATCGTGTGTTCCACCAATTCCCGGGAACCTCTGCTGGAAGGCAGATGGCTCAAGGAGGGATGCCACGTCAATTCCGTCGGCTCCCCAAGGCATGATTGGCGGGAACTGGACGATGCCGTGATGGCGAACACGGTCATTGTCGATTGCCGCAAGTCCGTCCTGGAGGAAGCCGGCGATGTTATTCATTCCGGCGCGACGATCCACGCCGAGGCCGGCGAAGTGATCAGCGGCAAAACCCACATCGACCGGAACAAAACCACGGTGTTCAAATCCGTGGGCATTGCCGTGCAGGACATAGCGGCCGCACGCATGGTCTATGAGCGTTACAGGGCGAATTGTCAGAATTGATGGGGCGGATCATGAACCGATCGACACACACCGGCGATCCGTCGGGCACAACGGAATTGCCGTCGCTCCTGGCGCCGATATGGCGCCACGCGGCGGAAAGGCCCGGCCAACGCGCCCTGGTCGATGACAGCAAGGCGCTCACCTATGCCGAGCTGAAGCGCGCCATCGAAATTCAGATCGGGCAATTCAAAGCCGACGGGATTTCAGCGGGCGATGCCGTGCTCGTCCTGTTCGACGTACGTGTTGAATCGGTTATTGCCTACTGGGCGCTACACGCAATCGGCGCGGTTATTGTCGTAGGGGATCCGACCGGAACAGCGGCGGACATCGAACACTATGTCAAGGTCAGCGGTGCCGTGCACCTCCTGGCCAGCCCGCGCGTATCGGATCCTGATCTTCCACCTGAGGGTGTCGCGCAATTCCGCCTCTCATCGCCGGCCGCCGATGCGGTTCATGTCTGGAAATCTGTTTCTGAAGACGCTTCGTCTCCGCCGAGCGCCACCGTCACTCACAGAGCTGAAACGGGCATGATCCTTTTCAGCTCCGGCACGACCAGCCGGCCAAAGGCCATTGTCCACAGCCGTGAGGCGATGCTGGCGCTGCACGAGACGCTTTTGAAAACCTGGAGGCTTTCAGACCAGGACGTGGTGCTGGGCTCCCTGCCCTTTTTCACGATCTACGGCCTTATCTTCAGCGCGGGTTCCGCAGTCTATGCAGGCTCCACTCTGGTCCTGATCGAACGATTCACTCCCGAACGCGCACTTCAGGCGATCGACCGACACAAGATCACGACGGCGGCGTTCGTTCCAGCCATGATCGTCATGATGTTGAACTTTGCGGAAAAGGACCGGTACGATTGCTCGTCATTGCGGATGGTGTACTCCGCCTCGGCGCCGATTTCCGAGGCGGTCATAGACCGGTTTAACGACTTTGCGGGCACCACCGTCATCTGCAATTACGGCATGACGGAAATACCCGGAGCAGCGGTCGAGCGCGCCGGGGAGCCGCACCGAAGCGGCTCGGCCGGCAGGGTCAGTCCCGACTTCGAGATCACCATCCGCGGAGCGGATGGCGAAGTGCTTCCAATCGGTGAAACCGGTGAGATCGCCATGCGCGGTCCGACCCAGATGCTGGAATATCTGGGAGACCCGTCAAAAACCGCCAAGCGGGTCCGCGATGGCTGGATCTACTCCGAGGACAAGGGCAAGATGGATGCGGACGGCTATGTCCATGTGTCCGGCCGCACCTCCGAATTGATCATTCGCGGCGGATTGAACATATCACCGCTGGAGGTCGAGAATGCCCTTTCGAGGCACGCCGACGTCGGCGATGTCGCTGTCGCCGGCCCTGAGGATTCCGTCCTGGGGCAAATCATCAGCGCCTTTATCGTGCCGCGGGAGACACTTCCGTCGGAGCGGTTCGAGGACATTCTGACACAGCATTGCCGTCAGCACCTCGCGCCGCCGAAGATTCCTGCCGAGTTTTTTCTGATCAGCGAGATACCGCGAAACGCCGCCGGCAAAATCAACAGAAAAGCCCTGCTGGCGCTGCGCGATACGATGCTCGCTGGAACCTAGGAAGGAGCAGTTATGGAAGGCAAGATCACCTGCAGCGAACCCGGTGACGGCATAGGCCTGATCACGATCGACCGGCCGCAAAAACGCAACGCCCTTTCCGCCGCCATGGTCGAACAGCTGATTGCCGGATTTATCGATTTCGAACGGGACGACGCTATCGCCGTCATCATTGTCACCGGGGCCGGAGACAAGGCCTTTTGCGCAGGTCATGACATAAGGGACATTCCGGACGGCGATCTCGGCCACCTCTATGAGGAGGAGCATATGAAGGCGTTCCTGTTGCCCCGGGAGTGCCCCAAACCGGTCATCGCGGCCGTCAACGGTTCAGCCTATGCCGGAGGCTTCTGTCTCGCACTTGCCAGCGATCTGCGGCTTGCCACGCCACAGGCAAGTTTCGCAGTCCCCGGCGGGCGGCTCGGCGTCGTGCCGATCGCCGGGCAGTCGTCCCGGCTGCCGCGCATCGTTCCACCGGCCATCGCCAACGAGATGATCATGACCGGCCGGCCGCTGACCGCCGACCGTGCGGAACATTTCGGATTTGTGAATGCGGTGGTTTCGCGGGAGCGGCTCGTCGATGTGTCCATCGCAATGGCACAGGACATCGCCGCCATGTCCCGGTTCTCGGTCAAATCCTACAAGCGCATCGCACAACAGTCGCTGTTCCAGGGCGTCGAAGCCTCGGATGCCATGGAATACTGGCTGGCAATGGCAGCCGGCCACGGCGAGGACATAAAAGAAGGCCTCGCCGCCTTCACGGAAAAGCGAAACCCGGTCTTTGGCTCGGCGAGGAAAGGCAAATGAGCCTGCTGACGCCGGAGATGCTGGAGTGGGTCGGCCGTTCGTTCGAATTCACGAGCGATCCGATTTCACTGAGCGATGCACGCAGCTTCATCGCGGCTTCAGGTGACGACAATCCGCTCTATAGCCTGCCGAACACGGGCGGGGAGGCAGATCCGGACATTCCAGTGCCTCCGATGCTCTATTATGCGGTCACCCGACCCTTCGCGCCCTCAAAGGACTTTGCAGAAGACGGCACCGTAGAGGAGCTGAGGCCGCTGATCGGCAAAGGCCAGACCATGGGCGGCGGCGTCGAGATGGAGTGGCTCGAACCGCTCACACTCGGTGACCGGCTGCACGGTACCCGAACACTTGCCTCCCTTACGGAAAAGAAGGGACGCAGGAGGGACTTTGTCGTTGCCGAGTGGGTCACGGAATATCGTGACGCAAAGGACAGCCTGAAGGTACGCGAACGCTATGAGCAAATATTATTCTGACGATCCGCTGTGCTTTGCGAGCGCCGAGCCCGGCGATCGGCTTGCCTTGCTTGTCAAGCAGCCGAACGAGGTCGATGTCGTACGGTTTTGCGCCGCCATCCGGAATTTCCACCGCTATCACTACGACCGTGAGTTCACCAAAGGTCAGGGTATCGAGGATATCATCGTACCCGGATTCCTCATGGGAAACTGGTGCCTGGAAGCCGTCACCCGTTCATTTGAGCCCGCGACGGAAATCACCGGGTTAAAATTCAGAAATACGGCAACGGCTCCGATCTGCGAGGACTACGAGATCCTCGGCGAGATCGCCGATGTGGACGAATCGGGACCACGGACCATCCGGTGCAGCCTTGCGGTCAAGCGGCGGACCACCGGGGACACGGTGACCACCGCAACCGTCTCGGTCCGGCAATCCACACAATCGAATTCCGCATCAGCCGAAGCGGTCTAAACAATTGCCTCAAAGAGCGCGCGGGTGTTTTCCTTCGTCATCTCGACGGGGTTGCCGCCGGTGCACGGGTCGCGGAGCGCCGCTTCGGTGAGGGCATCGAGATCGGGATTCTTGACGCCCAGGTCCGTCAGCCTTTCGGGAATGGCGAAGGACGCGTTGAAGCGATCGACAAAATCGCAAAAGCCGTCAAAGCCGCCATCGATGCCGAGATAGGCGGCTGCCCGATCAAAGGCGCCGCGAATGGCGCTGGCGTTGAATTTCAGGACCGCGGGCATGCATACGGCGTTGGTTGTGCCATGATGCGTGTGATACAGCGCGCCGATCGGATGGCTGAGCGCATGGATGGCGCCAAGACCCTTCTGGAAGGCCGTTGCCCCCATCGCCGCCGCGCTCATCATCTGGGCGCGCGCCTCGAGATCGCTGCCGTCTTCGTAAGCGCGCGGCAGATAGTCCTTCACAAGACGCATGCCTTCGAGCGCGATGCCCTGGCTCATCGGATGATAGTGCGGCGAGGAATAGGCCTCGACACAATGGGCAAAGGCATCAAGCCCGGTTCCCGCCGTGATGAATTTCGGCATGCCGACGGTCAGTTCAGGATCGGCAATGACGACGCCGGGCAGCATCTTCGGATGGAAGATGATCTTCTTTTCATGGCTCTGCGAATTGGTGATGATGCCGGCACGGCCGACTTCCGAACCGGTTCCCGCCGTGGTCGGGACGGCGACGATCGGCGCGATGGCATCGGCATCGGCCCGTGTCCACCAGTCGCCGATATCCTCGAAATCCCATATCGGACGGGTCTGCCCGGCCATGAAGGCGACGACCTTGGCAAGATCGAGCCCGGACCCGCCGCCGAAGGCAATCACGCCGTCGAAGCCGCCGTCGCGGAAGAACCGGACACCCTCCTCGACATTGCCGTCCGTCGGATTGGGATCGACATCGGCAAAGATGGCCGAGCCGAGCCCGGCCTCCCCCATCAGAGCCAGCGTGCGTTTTGTGATGTCCATATCCGCAAGCCCGCGATCGGTCACCAGCAGCGGTTTCTTCAGCCCGGCGGCCGCGCAGGCTTCGCCGATCTCGGCGATGCGCCCGGCACCGAAGCGGACAGAGGTCGGATAGGTCCAGTTTGCGGTGAGCGTCATGGGTCGATCTTCTTCAAATGGTAGGATTTGGGCCGCGTCAGATTGTGAAAGCCGATGACGGACAGACCGCCGCCGCGGCCGGTGTCCTTGCAGCCGGTCCAGCACAGGGCCGGGTCGAGATAATCGCACCGGTTCATAAACACCGTGCCGGTTTCGAGCCGGCGGCCGATGTCCAGCGCCTTTTGCGTATCGTTTGTCCACAGCGAACAGGTCAGGCCGAACGGACTGTCATTCATCAGCCGAACCGCCTCGTCATCATCCTTGACCGGCATGATGCCGACGGCGGGGCCGAAGGTCTCGTCGCGCATGATGCGCATGGAATGGTCGACATCGGTCAGGATCTGCGGGGTCAGATAGGTGCCGCCATCATCCTGCTCCATCTTTGCAATATGCGCGACCGCGCCTGCGGCAACGGCTTCGTCTATCTGCGCCCTGACCTCATCGGCAAAGCGCAGATTGGCCATCGGGCCGATGGTCGTGTCCTTCTCCAGCGGGTTGCCGAGCCGATAGGTTTGAACCAGCGCCACCGCCTTTTCAACGAAGGCCTCATAACGGCTTTCATGAACATAGATGCGCTCGATCCCGCAGCAGCACTGGCCGGAATTGAACATTGCGCCGTCGATCAGTGTGT
This sequence comes from Hoeflea sp., assembly GCF_984452065.1. NCBI lineage: Bacteria > Pseudomonadati > Pseudomonadota > Alphaproteobacteria > Hyphomicrobiales > Rhizobiaceae > Hoeflea > Hoeflea sp. The sequence goes on from NZ_CFHWAF010000009.1 coordinate 32,666, forward strand.
CCACAGCGGCGTCCAGATCCGCATCGGCGCGCACATAGCCGGGATCCTTGCCGCCGAGCTCCGTGGAGACGATCGTGAACGTTCCCGCAGCCGCCCGCTCCATCGCCTTGCCGCCACCGACCGATCCGGTGAAATTGACGAAGCCGAAACTACCCTCGGCGATCAGCATCGACGTCGTGTCGTGATCAAGGGCGACATTGGTGAAGACGCCTTCCGGCGCGCCGGCGGCCTTGAAGGCGTCGGCAAGATGCTCCCCGACCAGAATGGTCTGCGAGGCATGTTTGAGAACCACCGTATTACCGGCGATCAGCGCCGGGGCGACGGTGTTGATCGCCGTCATATAGGGATAGTTCCAGGGGGCGACGACCAGCACCGTCCCGTGCGGCTCGCGTTCGATCTTGCGCAGGAAAGCGTCCGAATCCTCGACGATGATCGGGGCGAGCGCTTCTTCGGCGATGGACGCCATGTAATGGGCGCGTTCCTCGAAACCGCCGAATTCGCCGCCATAGCGTATCGGCCGCCCCATCTGATGGGCGAGCTCGTCAACCATGCGGTCGGTCGTCTCGCCGATAAAGGCGACGGCCTTCATCACGCAGCCAATGCGCTCGGCCATCGGGCGAGACACCCAGTCGGCCTGCGCCGCCTTCGCCTTCTCGACAACGGAACGCGCTTCGCCCGGCGTCAACGGCGTTCGCTCGGCATAAAGGGTGCCGTCAATCGGGGAGATGCATCGGATCGTTTTCGACATTTCGGTCAGGCCTTTTCAAAGCCGCGGGCGATTTCCCAATCAGTGACGATGCGGTCGAACTCCTCCTGCTCCCATTCGGCGCAGCGCGTGTAGTGGTCGACCACATAATCGCCCATGGCATCACGCAGCATTTTGGAATTGCGCAGGCTTTGCGTCGCGGTGCGCAGCGTATTCGGGATATCCGGCACGGTCTCGTTGTCATACATGTCGCCGGCGGCGGCCGGCGCGAGGTCGAGCTTTTCCTCCAGGCCCTTCAGACCCGCGGCGATCAGCGCCGCCTGTGCCAGATAGGGGTTCATGTCCGAGCCCGGAATCCGGCACTCGACGCGCACCGCCGACGTGTCGGCGCCGCACAGGCGAAAGCCTGCGGTGCGATTGTCGACGGACCAGGCGGTTTTGGTCGGCGCGAATGTGCCCTTGGCGAAGCGCTTGTAGGAGTTGACATAGGGCGCGAAGAAAAAGGTGCAGTCGGACGCATAGGCAATGAGACCGGCGAGGAAGTGTTTCATCGTCGCCGACATACCATGTTCGCCATCCGCATCATGAAATACGTTCCGGCCGTCGGCCCAGAGAGACATGTGCACGTGGCTGGCGCTGCCGACCCGGTCGTGATGCCATTTCGGCAGAAAGGTTGCCGAATGGCCCTGCTGCCAGGCGATCTCCTTTGTGGCGTGTTTGGCAATGGTGTGGTGATCGGCGCAGGCGAGCGCGTTTGAATAGCGGATATTCAGTTCTTCCTGCCCTGCCTCGGCCTCGCCTTTTGAGTTTTCAACTGGAATACCCGCCGCCGCCAGATGGTTGCGCAGCGGGCGCATCACATGTTCTTCCTTGGTCGTCTGGAGGATGTGGTAGTCCTCGTTATAGCCGCTGATCGGCGTCAGATCGCGGTAGCCCTCGCGGCGCAACTCATCGAGCGGCTTCTCGAACAGGAAGAATTCAAGTTCGGTCGCCATCATCGGCGTCAGGCCGGCCTCTTCGGCGCGCTTGACCTGTTCCTTCAGGATCTGCCTTGGTGCATGCGGCACCGGCTCATATGTGTGATGGTCGAGAATATCGCATAACACCATTGCGGTGCCTTCCAGCCACGGCATCAGCCGCAGGGTCGAAAGGTCCGGCTTCATTACATAGTCGCCATAGCCTTCGCGCCAGCTTGCGGCGGCGTAGCCGTCGGGCGTCGCCATTTCGAGGTCCGTCGCCAGCAGGTAGTTGCAGCAATGGGTTTCCTCAAATCCGCTTTCCAGGAAGCTGGAGATGTGGAAGCGCTTGCCCATCAGCCGGCCCTGCATGTCCACCAGGCACACCAGCACGGTGTCGATGGCGCCGCTTGCCGCCAGTTCTTTCAAGTCTTCAAAGCTCAATGGGCCTGACATGGGTCGGTCTTTCTCAATTCTTCAAACATGGCGACGGGGCACATGCGCGCCCCGCCTGTTTTTCAACCTTACCGCAGATCAGGTGTAACGATAGGGGCGCCCGGCCTTCTGCATGTCGGCATTATACTGGCGGAAGATCTCGACGATCCTGGCCTTGGTCGGCGATTCAGCCGCGATCTCATCCCAGAAGGTCACGGCGGCGGCCTCGACCTGCGCCCATTCAGCATCCGGAATGGATGTCAGCTTCATCTTCGTGCCGTTGACACGCAGATTGGCTTCGCCGCCCCAGTACCACCACTGACGGTAATAGTGGCTCTGTTCCATGCACACCATCAGCATTGCCTGCAGGTCGTCCGGCAGTTCGTTCCAGCGTTCCATATTGGCAAAGAAATGCCCGATCCACGCGCCGGAGATGTTGTTGGTCAGGAAGTAATCGGTCACATCGGCCCAGCCCACCGTGTAGTCCTCGGTGATGCCCGACCAGGCGATGCCGTCGAGCTCGCCGGTCTGAACCGCGACCTCGATGTCTTCCCAGGGCAGCGTCACCGGGATGACGCCGAACTGCGACAGGAAGCGGCCGGCGGTCGGGAAGGTGAAGACCCTCTTGCCCTTCAGGTCGGCCAGTGAATTGATCGGGTCCTTGGTGGCGAAGTGGCACGGATCCCAGGCGCCGGCGGAGATGTGCTTGACGCCGACCTTGGCATATTCGCCTTCCCAGATCTCCTTCAGGCCGTACTGGTTGAAGAGAACCGGCACATCGAGCGAATAGCGGCATCCGAACGGGAAGTAGCCGCCGAAAACGGTGACCTCGGTGGGCGACGCCATGGAATCGTCGTCCGACTGCACGGCGTCGATGGTGCCGCGCTGCATGGCCTGGAACAGCTCGCCGGTGGGGACCAGCTGGTCGGCGAAGAACAGCTCGATCTGCATTCTTTCGCCGGCAATCTTGTTGAATGTGTCGATGGCGGGCTTCACGACATGTTCGGCGAGCGCCGCGCCGGCGTAAGTCTGCATGCGCCACTTGATGGTGGACTGGGCGATCGCCGGCGTCGCCAGGGCGGCGGCCGGCGCGGCGATGGCAGCGCCCTTGATAAAGTTGCGTCTTGTGGTCATCGGTTGTGCTCCTTGCTACTTCACTTGGTTTACTTGCTGCGCTCTTGGCGGCGCCTAGTTTCCGTACACCGTTTGCGGCAGCCACAGCGCGATCTGCGGGAAGACCATGACGGTCACCAGCGCCAGCACCATGACGGCGACAAACGGAATGATGGATCGGTAGATATCGCGCAGGCTGATCTCCGGCGGAGACATGGCGCGCATGAGAAAGAGATTGTAGCCGAAAGGCGGCGTCATATAGGCGATCTGCGTGGTGATGGTGTAGAGCACGCCATACCAGATGAGATCGAATTCGAGCGCGCCGACCAGCGGAATATAAAGCGGGGCGACGATCACCAGCATCGCGGTATCGTCGAGAAACGTGCCCATCAGGATGAAGCTGAGCTGCATCAGGATGAGGATCATCCAGGGCGACAGGCCGAGCCTTTCGGTAAACAGGCTCTCGATGGCCTTGACCGCGCCGAGGCCGTCAAACACGGCGCCAAAGGCCAGCGCCGCCAGAATGATCCACATGAACATGCAGGTGATGCCGAGCGTCTTGCGCACGGATGTCTCGAAGACCTCCCAGGTCATCCGGCGCTTGAGGACAGCGGCGACAAAGGCCGTGATCGCGCCGATGGCCGAACTTTCGACCAGCGATGTCCAGCCGTTCACAAACGGGATCATCATCGCGAGGAAAACGCCGAGCGGGAGCAGGCCGGCGAGCAGCAGCGCATATTTCTCGCGCATCGGCAGGTCGCGCTCTTGTTTCGACAGCACCGGCCCGAGTTCCGGATTGATGCGGCAGCGGACGGCGATATAGACAATGAACATCGCCGCCATCATCAGGCCGGGGATCACACCGGCCAGCCACAGCTGGCCGACGGGCTGGCGCGCGATCATCGCATAAAGCACCAGAACCACGGAAGGCGGGACCAGAATGCCGAGCGAGCTGCCGGCCTGAACCACGCCGGTCACCATGCGCTTGTCGTAGCCGCGGCGCAGAAGCTCCGGCAGGGCGATCGTCGCGCCGATGGCCATCCCGGCGACGGAAAGCCCGTTCATGGCGGAGATCAGCACCATCAGGCCGATGGTTCCGATCGCCAGGCCGCCGCGCAACCCGCCCATCCAGACATGGAACATGCGGTAAAGATCGTCCGCGATCCGGCTCTCGGAGAGAATGTAGCCCATGAAAACGAACATCGGCACGGTGAGCAGCGGATACCAGCGCATCAGCTTGATGCTCTGCGAGAAGGCGATGTCGAAACCGCCGCGCTCTCCCCAAAGGGCAAGAGCCGCAATGACGGCGACAAATCCGATCGCACCGAATACGCGCTGGCCGCTGAACAAAAGCAGCATCATGGCGGCGAACATCACGAGGGCGATCGTCTCATAGGACATGATCAGATCTCCTCACCGCGAAGACGCAATATGTCCTTGCACAATTCCGACATCGCCTGCAGAAGCATGAGAGCGATGCCGAGGCACATCAGCGTCTTGATCGGCCAGAGATAGGGACGCCAGATGGTGCGGCTGCGCTCCAGCGTGCCGATCTCCCCGTCTCCGAGCATGAGATCGGCAAAAAAGCCGAGCGGCTCCGATCCGAAATATCCGAGCGAATAGGCGGTCGAACTGATGCCACCCCAAAGCAGCACCGCAAGATAGACCATGAGGCAGAAGACCGTCAGGGCATCGGTCATCGCTTTGCGCCTGACCGACCAGTTTTCGTAGAAAAGATCCATGCGCACATGGGAGCCCATCTGGATCGCATAGGGGCCGCCCAGGAAGAAATAGGCGATCATGCAGAACTGCGCGACTTCCAGGGTCCACAGCGAGGGCTGGCTTGAAGCCTTGCTGATCGTCGACCAGAGCAGCACCGCCATCATGACGAAGATGACGTACATCGCCACCCGCCCCAGGCGGCGGTTGACGGCATCGACCGCCGCTATGAAACCGCGCAGAGCCCTCACCTCGCAGCGCTCCCCGGTTCGGCTTTGTCGAGCTTTTCAAGTGCACGGTTCAGCCAGGACGACAATGTCTCGGCCATGGCCGCGCAGTCCTGCGGCGTCGCGATCAGATCGTTACGGATTTCGATCATTGCATTCGGCAGACGGTGAGGCAGAGCGTGGCGCCTCAATGTGTGCGTCACACCGTCCCCCGGCCCGTAGGGCTGATTGCGCTGAACGTTGTAACCGCCGGAGACGCTCAGCAGGACATCCGCAAAACGCGTGTCGACATCGTGCAGAATGCCGATCTCCACGGATCTGGGCTTGCCCTTGAAGACCGGCGTGAAGCTGTGGATGGTGACGAGGACCGGCATGCCGGGCCGAGCGTTCAGTGTCTCCTCAACCAGTCGCTCAAAAGGCCGGTAATAGGTTTCGATGCGCCGGGCGCGTTGCGCGCCGTCGAGGTCGCGATTGCCCGGGATATCGTAAATCTCGCTGCGCTGCGGCATGGCGCCGGGTGCGTCGGGCGGCCTGTTGCAATCATAGATGAGGCGCGAGACCCCGCTGTGGACGAGCGGCGCGTCAAGAAGCGCGGAAAGACGTTCTGCGGTCTCCAGGGCGCCCGGATCCCATGCGATATGACTTGAAAGAGCCTCAGAGGTCAGCCCCAGCCCGCCGAACTCGGCCGGGACGTACCGGCTGGCATGTTCGCACACGAGCACAACGGGATGATCGCCGGTGGCATTCATGACCCGGGCCACCGGCCGATCGGTCTCCTTGACGGCAAGCTGAACCAATACGCTCTCCTGTTCTGAAGAACTTTCTTCATTGGCTGAGCGTCTGTCAATCAGTTTTCGTTAAATTATCTTCAAAACAGATGAAACTGTACAAATTTTGACTTGCAGCAGAAAATCCTTTTACTCTTGAGAGGATGAGCAGGAGGAACACGGGCCGGTGGATACCATGACTATTGCGGAAAAGCTGCGGGACCGCACCGGGCAACTGACACGATCCGAGCGTCAGCTCAGCGATATCATCCTGCAGAACTATCCGGTATCGGGATTGGGAACCATCACATCGCTGGCGGAGGCGGCCGATGTCTCGACACCGACCGTGGCGCGGCTTGTTCAGAAACTCGGCTTTTCCGGCTTTCCCGATTTCCAGCGGTCCTTGCGCGCGGAACTCGATGAAACGATTTCAAGCCCGCTGACGAAGCGCGAGCGATGGGTGGACGATGCGCCGGATGCCCATATCCTCAACCGGTTCACCAAGGCGGTGATCGACAATATCGGCCAGTCGATGGCCAAGGTCGATCCGGCGGATTTCGACAGGGCCTGTTCGCTTCTGAGCGACGACGCGCGCAAGGTGTTCGTCGTCGGCGGGCGCATCACCCGGACCCTTGCGGACTATTTCTTCCTGCATCTGCAGGTCATCCGCGACAAGGTCGTCCACATCCCCTCCAACTCGAATGCCTGGCCGCACTATCTGCTCGACTTCGAAGCCGGCGACGTGGTGGTGATCTTCGACGTCAGGCGCTATGAGAACAGCACGCTGAAACTGGCGGAAATGGCGGCCGAGCGCGGTGTCGAGATCGTTCTGTTCTCCGACCAGTGGGGCTCGCCGATCGCCCGGCATGCGAGCGTGTGCTTCACCAACCACATCGCGGCACCGTCGGCCTGGGATTCCAACATCGCGACCATGCTGATCTCCGAGATCGTGATTGCCGAGGTGCAGGAGCGCAAATGGGACACGGCCCGGCCGCGCATGGAAGCGCTTGAGGAAATGTTCGACCGGACCCGTTTTTTCCGCAAGTTCTGAGGTAGCCTCAAACGGCAATCATCATTATGTCTGGCCAAAGGACAGGCGCCGGAAATCAACAGATGGTCGAACTGCTTATTGTCTATCACTCGAAGACCGGCGGCAGCCGCCAGATGGCCGAAGCTGCCGCGGAGGCCGCGCGTGAAGAGGCGCCGACGGTTCTGAAGACCGCGGATCAGGCGGGACCCGACGATCTTTTGCGGGCCGACGGCTACATCTTCTGCGCACCGGAAAACCTTGCCGCCATCGCCGGGATCATGAAGGATTTTTACGACCGCTCCTACTATCCGGTGCTCGGGCGCATCGAGGGCCGGCCCTACGCGCAAATGATCTGCGCGGGCTCCGACGGCGAGAACGCGGCGCGCCAGACCGCGCGCATCGCGACGGGCTGGCGGCTGAAGGAAACCCAGCCGCCGCTGATCGTGTGCACACATGCACAGACGCCGGAGGAAATCCTTGCGGAAAAGACGATCCCGGAAGATCAGCTCGCCCTTTGCCGCGATCTCGGCAAGGGTTTTGCCGCGGGCCTCAGCATGGGTATCTTCTAGTCATCTCCGTTTTGAAGGCAGCACATCACTCTTGGCAGGACAGAGACAATGCCGGATTATACGCTCTATTACTGGCCGATCGCCCCGGCGCGAAGGAAAACCGACCCGGAAGCCCTGATGCGAGGAGCTTGGATCAGGTCAGGTCCTCGACCTTGGCCGACGGCGCATTTTTCTTGACCGACGCGATCCCGTTGTCGCGCGACGACGAACTCTCATAGGACTCGCTTGTCCCGATCACCTGGCCGTTGGATGCCTTGAGGTTGAAGCGGTATTTGCCGCTCTTCGTCTCCGTGCGGTCAAACCGCGAATCTTCGGCTGAATTCCTGCGGACGGATTCGATGCCGTTATCGGCGCTCGCACGCTGCTTGTAACCCTCACTCGCCAGGATGATCTGGCCGTTCCCCGCTTTCAGACGAAACCGGAACTCGCCAGCCTTGTCCTTGTAGAGTTCGAATTTGCCCGCCATGGTCCACTGTCTCCTTTTCGGACGCCTCGGATTCGCAAATCTAGCCAAGCGTTGTGTATGGCGCAATTACAAACCGATATTATTCGGCAGGAAAACTCCCAGAAGAGCAGTTTTACCGCCTATAAGCCAGTTTCGCCGGCCCTCTTTCAAGTACAGCGTACTATAACGATAAATATCCGCCGTATTTATAGTGTGAGCGGCGCTGGATTTGCTCATTGTCAAGCGCGTCCCAACGGGCCTTTCGGCGGCGCAAACGGGAACCGCTGATGCGGTTCACTGCAGAACAATCCGGCACAACAGTTTCAGGCCATCATGTTTCGCCGTGCTGTCCGCGCCGAACAAACGATTGCATCGTGTATACGAGGATGGCCATGCCGGTTGCGCCCAGGGCGGCGATAAGCAGCATCAGGATCACGTCAACGGGCCCGCCGATGTCGCGAAACCCCGAATGAGTGATGTACTGCACAAAGAGCACGGCGAGGATCGCGCCGACGGGCATGGACAGCTGGGCAAGCAGAAACTTGCGCCAGCTGATCGCCCTGTCGCGGATCAGAACATAGATATAGGCAAGGGTGATCAGTACGGCGGCGGCGACAAGCACCCAGAAAAGACCGCGTCCGAACATCTCCTCAAAGACGGCGATCAGGGTTCCAAAAGTCATTTCCTTCATGATGTCGGTCTCCTCAGGCGCGGCCGCGCAACATGGCGTTGTAGGTCGCCTTGAGCGCGATCTCTTTCATCAGCCAGCTGATCCACAGCTCCTCAAGCGGAGCTATAACGCCGGGAAAGGACGGCACCAGATTGTTTCCGTAGTCAAACTCTATCAGCATGGCGCGACCAACGCGGGTTATCAGCGGGCAAGAGGTGTAGCCGTTGTAAACCGCCGTGCCCTCGCCGCCGCCAATGGCGGCCACCAGGTGGTCCTCAACCACGGGCACCTGCCACTTGACGCTTGCCGCGGTCTTTCCCTTGGGAACGCCGGCCACGTCGCCGACGGCGAAGATCTCGGGATAGCGGCGATGGCGCATGGTATCGGCATCGGTTTCGACCCATCCCTGGTCGGTCCATTTGTCGGCCCAGCTCAGCCCGGAGTTCCTGACGACATCGGGCGCCCGCTGCGGCGGGATGACATGAATGTAATCATAGTCCATTTCCGTATCGCCCTCGGGCGTCTGGAACACGGCACGCTTGGCGCCCGGATCGATTGCTTTCAGCACATGCGAATAGACCGGTGAAACACCGCGATCCTCAAAAAGCATGCGTATCTTCTCGGCGACAACGGGCACGCCGAAAAGGCTGTTGTTATTGGCCATGTAGCGGATATCGGTCTTGCCGGCATTGCCGGCGCTCCGCGCGATATCGTCAATCAGGAATGTGTGTTTCAGCGGCGCTCCGGCGCATTTCATCTTGGTCGCCGGCCGGGTAAAGAGGCCGATGCCACCGGTCTCGGCATAGGTCTGCGCAGCCTGCCATGTCTTTGCCGCGTATTCCGGGCCGGCATAAAGCGCGCCTATCCCCCCCGTGCCCACGAGATCGAGCGAGAAACCCTCAATGGCATCGTGATCGAGAACCAGGCCGGTGGCGACGACGAGATAGTCGTAATCCAGCCTTGTGCCGCCTTCGGTCGTCACGCTTTTGGCCTCGGGATCGATCTGCGCTGCCCGCTCCTCAATCCATGTCGCGTCGGAGGGCAGCCATTGCTTCGTTCGCGAAACCACATATCCGGGTGGTTTGAGACCAGCGGCGACAAGAGAAAGGCCCGGCTGATAGAGATGATCCTTGCGCGCATCGACCAGCGTGATGCGCGCGCCGTCCAGGCGTTCGGACAACCGGTTGGCAAGCGCCGTCCCGGCCGCACCCGCGCCAAGAATGACAATATTGGCCGACGTCTTGACGGCCTGCGCCCTTGCGGCGGAACCACCCGCCTGCGAGGCGATAAGGCCGCCGCCGGTCAACGCCAGAAAATGCCTGCGGTCCAGGTTCATTGTCTCCTCCATGCATATGGCCGAGCCGCAGTCGGCCCGACCGATCCTCCCCGACCTCAGCCGGATAATCAATCAATGAGCCATTTTGCCCCCTTTGCGGCATGATTGAATTGATCCGGATCAATGGAATGTACGAGTGCGCGCCCGCCAGCACCGGCCGCTGCGTTGCCCTATGCCGTGTCCTTGTCGCCGTGACGCTTGCGGATGCTGCGCACGAGCCGCCAGATGACGAATATGATGACCGGGACCGAGAGCCCGGTGGCAAGTGTGGGGCTGATCGGCAGGCCTGCTTCGCTGGCCGCCTTGGCGAGATAGCCGAACAGGCCGACGACATAGTAGGAGACCGCCGCGACGGACAGGCCCTCAACCGTTTGCTGCAATCGCAGTTGCAGCTTGGCGCGGCGGTTCATCGACTGCAGCAGCTCGGAGTTCTGGCGTTCGAGCTGCAGATCGACCCAGCTCCTGAGCAGCGCCGTGGCGCGGGCCAGCTTGCGCGACAGGTTTGCCTGGCGCTCCTCGATCGAGCGGCAGGTGCGCATCGCCGGTGCCAGGCGGCGCTGCAGGAAGGCGCCCCATGTCTCATAGCCGGCAATCGGCTGTTCATTGAGCGAGGCGATACGCTCGGCGACGATGCCGTCATAGGCGCGGCTCGCACCGAAACGGTAAAGGCTCGAGGCGGCGCCGGCCTCGAGTTCGGCGGCAAGCGCGGTGATCTCGCCGAGCATGGCGTCGCTCGCCGTCTCGACCTCCTTGCGCATGCGCTGGGTGACCATCGTCAGACCGTCCTCGATCCGGCGCATCTGCGGCGACAGGCTGTTGGCGAGCGGCAGCGCGAGCATGGCGAGCGTGCGGTAGGTCTCGATCTCGATGAGCCGCTGGGCAAGCGCGCCGACGCGCGCCGGCGCAAGATCGCGGTCAAGCAGCAGGATGCGGGTCAGCCCGTCCTTGTCCTGGCGGAAATCGGTCACGGCGGCGGCGGCGCCATTTTCCACTTCGGAGAAACAAAGGCTCGCCGGATCGAAACTCTTCAGGGCCTTTTCAGCGTCGTCGGTCCATTTGCGCACCTCCAGCCGCACGCCGGAGATAAGGCTGCCCGGCGGGCTGAAACCATCGCCGAAGGGGTGATCCGTGACCTCACCGCCAAATTGCTTCGGCACCGGCCCCTCGTAGAAATATGTGGAAAATTCCGTATGACGCTCCCAGCGCAGGGATCCGGTTCCCCAGCTCAGGACATAATGGCGCGCATCGGCCTGCGGCGCTGCAACGCCCCTTGCCCGGGCAAGGGCGGCAAGCACCGCACTGTCCACCGAGGCCCCGCCGTCGGTCATGAAGGCAAGCTGCAGTATGAGACGCGGCGACCCGATGAGCGGATAGGGCCTGGCATGGACTTCCCCCAGCGCCAGCGGCCGATCCCTCGCTATCGGAAACCCGAAGCTTCCGTTGGCCATAACCGTCCCTCCAGAACAAAAGCCGGAATTTAGTATCGATCGGGTCTCGCAGACAAGGCCACCTCGGCCATTTCAATGCATCCAGGGCCGTGGCGCATCGGCGCGGGCGTGTTTTGCGGAAAGTGGACATGTTTGTTGACCAGTTTCGCGCCGTCTTGCTAGCATCGGCCCGTCCGGCCGGAGGCCACAAGAGATGCGATAATGGATGAGATTTTTGCCCCTGTCGCGCACGGGCGTACTGCCGACGAGGTTGCACAGCAGGTCGAATCGCTGATTCTCGACGGCGTCCTGCGCGTCGGCGACCGCTTGCCGGGCGAGCGCGAGCTGTCGCGCCAGCTTGATGTATCGCGCCCGATCCTGCGCGAGGCGCTCAAGACGCTGGAGCAGCGCGGCCTGCTGAACAGCCGGCATGGCGGCGGAACCTTCATCGCGGATGTCATTGGCGAGATATTCAGCCAGCCGGTGATGCAGCTCATCGCCCGTCACCGCCGCGCGACCTTCGACTATCTGGAGTACCGCAGGGGGGTGGAAGGCATCGCCGCGGCCTTTGCCGCGCAGCGGGCCACAAAGGCCGACAAGGACCTTCTTGCCGGGATCGTCAAGGCGATGAAGGACGCGCACCGCGAGGCGGATCTCGACCGCGAGGCCGAACTGGACGTTGAGTTTCACAGCGCCATCGGCGAGGCGGCGCACAATATCATCCTGCTGCACACGCTGCGGTCCTGTTACCGGCTCTTGAGCAACGGCGTCTTCTTCAACCGCGCCGCGATCTATCAATATTCCGGCTCAAGCGACCGGCTGCTTGAACAACACATTGCCATTTTCGACGCTATTGTGGCCGGCGATGCGGACGGTGCGAAAGCGGCGGCCGAACGGCATATGGAGTTTGTCGCACAGACGCTGCAGGAGGCCGAACGCGCCAATGACTGGGCGCGGGTCGCCAGTCTGCGGCTGCAGCAACGGGCAAGGGGCGGCCAGAAGGATGACAGCAAACGCAAAGCCGGCAAAAGGCGCTCATAACGGACGTCATGTTCTCGTCGTTGAGCACGAGGCGGCGGGCACGGCCGATAACGGCCTGAGGCACCTGGCCCTGCGCGATGTGGCGGTGCGGCTCGTGCGCCCGTATCTCGGCGAAAAGCTGCCGATGCTGGACGAACGCATTGCCGGCGTCATCCTCAAGGGCGGGCCGCAATTCGTCACGGATCTCGACCGGTTTCCCTATCTGCGCGACGAAATGGCGTTTGCCGACACCGTCATGAAGCGCGGCATGCCGCTATTGGGCATCTGCCTCGGCGCGCAAATGATCGCCCATCATCTGGGCGCTGCCGTGGGCTTCCATCCGCAGGGCCATGTCGCCTTCGGCTACTATCCGCTGGAAGCCACACAAGCCGGAAAGGACGTCTTTCCGGACGGGTTGATGACGCTTGCAGGCAACGCGCAGGGTTTTGCCTGCCCGCGCGATGCGACACTGCTCGCCAAGGGACCCCTTTTTGCCAACCAGGCGTTTCGCCATGGCGACACGACCGTCGCATTCCAGTTCCATCCGGAGGTCAATCGCCCAATCCTCGATCAGTGGCAGCGCGAGTTGGCGGACAATGTCGGCAAGCCCGGAACCCACAGCTTCGAGGAACAGGACGCCGGCTTTAAGGCACATAACGGCACGCTCGCCAAATGGTACGGTCAATTTCTGGATCGCTTTTTCAAACTGGATGTGGCTTAGTGGCGTCCCGATTTTGCAAAGACCTGGAGACCTGCCTTGCCCGTTTCCACCGAAACACTGCTGACATTTTCCATCGCGACAATGATCCTCCTGGTGATCCCGGGACCGACGATCATCATGGTGATATCGCAGGCGCTGGCCCATGGCCGACGCGTCGCGCTCGCCAGCGTCCTGGGCGTGGGGCTCGGCGATCTCGCCGCCGCGTCGCTGTCGATCATCGGCGTCGGCACCATCCTCGCCGCTTCCGCGACCGTCTTCACGGTGATCAAATGGGCGGGCGCCGTTTATCTTATCTATATCGGCATCAAGATGTGGATCACGCCGGTCTCGGCGCCGGAGATCGACATGTCGCCGGGCAAGGGCGGGCGCCGCTCGGCGTTCCGCGACGCGTTTCTGGTCACGCTGCTCAACCCCAAGGGCATTGTGTTCTTCATGGCCTTCGTGCCGCAATTCATAACCCACAAGGCGCCCTTCGCCCCGCAGGCCGCGCTTTTTGTCGCCGTCTTCGTCGCGCTCGGCATCTTCAATGCCTGGGCCTATGCGATGCTTGCCAGCGGCGCGCGCCAGTTTATCAGGCGTCCGGCCGTCTTGCGCGCGGCAACGCGCACGGGCGCCGGCTTCCTGATCGGCGCCGGCCTGTTTTCCGCCCTGGCGCGGCGCGGAGCCTGACCGGCACCATGCCGCTGCAGAACCGCGTGACGCCCCTTGGCCGGATTGTCGCCGACGCGGCGCGCGGAACGGTGATGGGCAATCGCGGCGGACGCCTTCACGACGCCGGGACCAAAACGCTGACCGGACGCCGCTGGGCCAGCAGGCGGTGGATCGTCTGCGTGACCGATTTTCGCGGACGGCAACGCACCGTGATGTCGGCGACAAGCTATACGGAACTGTTCTTTCTCGACGAGGTGACGGCGCTGGCCGCCGGGCACCGGCCCTGTTTCGAATGCCGCAACCGCGATGCCAAATCCTTTGCCGCCGCCTTTGCGGCCGGCCGCAACACCGCATCAATAGCGGCCGACGACATGGACAGGCACCTGCACCGCGAGCGCTGCGTCAGCGGCGCCGGGCGGGTAGCGATGGAGCCGGGCGATGCCGAATTGCTGCCGGTCGGCGCGATGATCGAGGCGGGCAACACGCTGATGGCGGTAACGCCTGCCGGCTGGCAGGTCTGGAGCATGGGCGGCTACCGCAAACCGGCATCGCAGGAGAGCACACACGCTTTGAAGGCCGGCCCCGTCAGGCTTTTGACGCCCGCCTCGACGGTGGCGGCGCTGCGTGAGGGCTACAGGCCGCAATTTCATCCTTCCGCCGCCGCTTGAGTTTCCATCCGGGTTGAGGCACAGAGCAGCCATGCGCGCGAACTACAAGATGCAACGGCTCTTCGTTGAAGCGGACCTTTCATCCGGAACGGCCGTCGCAGTGGACAAGGATCAGTTCAACTATCTGGCAAACGTCCTGCGCATGGCTGAGGGAGGCCGGATCCTCGTCTTCAACGGGCGCGACGGGGAATGGTCGGCGCGCCTGCGGTTTGACGGCAGGAAGAAGATCGCGCTCGAAATCGAAGACGCCGTGCGGCCTCAGCCGGAGCCACCCGATCTGGTCTATCTGTTCGCCCCGCTCAAACAGGCGCGGCTCGACTATCTGGTGCAAAAGGCCGTGGAGATGGGCGCCGGCGTGCTGCAGCCGGTGTTGACCCACCACACGCAATCGGGACGCATCAACCTTCGCCGGCTGGAACGCAATGTCATCGAGGCGTCGGAACAGTGCGGCGTTCTTTCGCTGGCGCAATGCCGCGAGCCGGCGCGGCTCGAGCGGCTGCTTGAAGGCTGGCCCGACGAGCGGCGGCTGATTTACTGTGACGAGGCGGCGGACACCCACAACCCGATCGAGGCGCTTCGCGCGCTCCCCAAGAGTTCTCTCGCGGTGCTGATCGGGCCGGAGGGCGGATTTTCCGAGGATGAACGGACGCTGCTTCGCTCCTGCGATTTCGTGACGGCAATCCCCCTCGGCCCGCGCATCCTTCGCGCCGACACCGCAGCGGTCGCCGCACTCGCGTTGATCCAGGCAACCATCGGCGACTGGTAAACAATATGCATACATCAACTATTTCTGAACGCAGCGATCAACGATTTTTGCTTGCAAGCGGCGGCAAACCAGTCCAAGCAGCCCCGAGTGCCGGCCAAAACGGCGCAGCGCAGTCCATCAAGCCGCAGCCGGGCCCATGCCCGCGCGGCCGAATTAAAGAGAAAAGTGCGATATGGCTCGCGATACGACCGACCAGACGCCCGTCACGACAACGGATGAGTTGGTCTCCTATCTGGCGGAGGGCTGCAAGCCGAAAGACAAATTCCGCATCGGCACCGAGCACGAGAAATTCGCGTTTTTCCTGAATGACAATTCGCCGGTTCCCTACGAGGGCACGCGATCCATCTCGGCTTTGCTGACCGGCATGCGCGACGTGCTCGGCTGGGAGCCGATCCTCGACGAGGGCAAGATCATCGGCCTTGTCGAGCCGACCGGCAACGGGGCGATTTCGCTGGAGCCGGGCGGCCAGTTCGAGCTTTCCGGCGCACCGCTTGAAAACATCCACCAGACCTGCCGGGAATCCAACGCGCATCTGGCGCAACTGCGCGAGATCGCCGAACCGCTGGGCATCGGCTTCCTGGGGCTCGGCGGCAGCCCGCTGTGGACACGCGAACAGACGCCGCGCATGCCGAAATCGCGCTACGACATCATGACGCGCTATATGCCGAAGGTCGGCAGTCAGGGCATCGACATGATGTACCGGACCTGCACGATCCAGGTTAATCTCGATTTTTCCAGCGAAACCGATATGCGCCGCAAAATGCAGGTCTCCATGCGCCTGCAGCCGCTGGCGACGGCGCTTTTTGCCCTCTCACCCTTCACCGAGGGCAAACCGAACGGACTGCTTTCCTGGCGCTCCAACATCTGGCGCGATACGGACAAGGACCGCACCGGTATTCTTCCCTTCGTGTTCGCCGAGGACTTCGGCTTCGCCGACTATGTCGAATGGGCGCTCGACGTGCCGATGTACTTCATATTGCGCGAGGGGCGTTATCACGACTGCACCCATGTCACGTTCCGGCAGTTCATGAATGGCGCGCTACAGGGCGAAGTGCCGGACGGCCATCCCACAATGGGCGATTGGACCAACCACCTGTCGACCCTTTTTCCGGAAGTGCGGCTAAAACGTTTCCTGGAGATGCGCGGCGCCGATGGCGGCCCGTGGCGCAAGATCTGCGCGCTGCCGGCCTTCTGGGTCGGCCTGCTTTATGACGACCGGGCGCTCGATGCAGCGGAAGACCTGACAAAAGGCTGGGGCGCGGATGATGTCCAGGCGCTGCGCGACAGTGTTCCGCGATCAGGGTTCGACGCGGACATCGCCGGCACAAGCCTTCATGAGGTCTTGCGCGAGGTGCTGGCGATCGCCCGAGCCGGCCTGCAGTCGCGCGGCAGGCTGAGCGAGGACGACAATGACGAGGCCCACTTCCTGGCGCCGCTCGAAGAGGCGGTTGCCCGCGGAAAAACCGGCGCCGGGGAATTGCTGGAGCTCTATCACGAGCGCTGGGGCGGCTCCGTCGAACCGGTTTTCAAGGATTTTGCCTATTAGAGCAGATCTCATCGAAATCTGAATTGGCGAGCGCGATCTCCTTGAACCGCGCGACCAGCTTGAGATTGTGCTTCTCCGCGGGCAGGACAAGACAATCCTCATAGGTCTCGTCCATCTCGTCGATGGGAATGCCGACAAAGCGCGGCGACGGGAACAGGCTGTTTTCCAGCAGGATGCCGATACCGATCCCGTGCAGGACGGCCTCCTTGGCGATGGCGAATGTCGCCATGCGGATGGTACGCGAAAAGCGCAAGCCAAGGGTATCGAGCTTCCTGTCGACAACCCGTTTGGTCAACGATCCGTCCTCAGGCAGAATGACCGCTTCCCCGCACAGATCGACAAGGGATACGGATCGACGCGACGCCAGCCTGTGGTCGCGGTGCATGAACGCCAGATACCGCGTTGTCTGAAGGCGTTCGACAAACAGGCTCTCATCGCGCGGCGGATCGGTGTAAATGGCGAGATCCACATCGCGGCTGCGCACCGCATTGGTGTTCACCGTCCAACTCGTCAGGTTGAAATCGACAATGACCTGTGGATAAAGATCGGAAAACGCGGCGATGATCGGCATGGCCGGGCGTGGCGCCGTGGCGGTGATCTTCAGATAGCCCGAAGCCAGCTTCTGGTAGCTTTGCACCTTTTCCTGGATGACCTGCTCAAGCGTCGTCCAGCGGTCGGCGACGTCGTAAAGCTCGCGCCCGATCGGTGTGAGTTCCAACCGGTCGCGCCGCCTTACAAAGAGCTGTGACTGCATCATTTTTTCGAGTTTGGCGACGTGCTGCGTGACGGAGGACTGGGTCACGCCAAGCTGCGATGCGGCGCGCGAAAAACTCCGGCAGCGCGCCACATGGGCAAAGGCCGCGATCTGGTAGGGGCTTGGTTTCAAGATGGTGCACCGGTGGCTGAGAGCGCGCTCGGACGATTGTGACACTATGGTGCAGGCTACCCTTAACATTAGTGTGACTAATATGACGTCATATGTACTTTAATCGCGCTGTCTAAGTGTGGCTCGACCTGCAACCGGGACCAGAGCGACAGTGGCGACAATCACACTTTCAAAGATCAACAAATCCTTCGGCGAAACCCGGGTCCTCGACGCGGTCAATCTCGATATCCACGCCGGCGAATTCCTGACCCTCGTGGGGCCGTCCGGATGCGGGAAATCCACGCTGCTGCGCATCTTGGCGGGCCTTGAAGCACCCGATCGGGGCGAGGTGAAGATTGACGGAAGGACCGTCAATGCCGTCAGGGCCGCGGACCGGAACCTTGCCATGGTGTTTCAGTCCTACGCGCTCTATCCGCATCTGACCGTCGCCGAGAACATGCTGACACCGCTGCGCATGCGCGATCTGTCCCCGCGCGAACGGTTGCCCCTGGTCGGGCCGCTGCTGGCGCGGGCGAAGCACCGGTCCATGCGGGCAATGGTCCGGGAAACCGCCGAGATCCTGAAGATCGAGGGCCTTTTGAATCGCAAGCCGGGCCAGCTTTCCGGCGGGCAGCGCCAGCGGGTCGCGCTGGGGCGGGCGATGGTGCGCAAACCGGCGGCCTTCCTCATGGACGAGCCGCTGTCCAATCTCGACGCCGCCCTGCGCGTCCATATGCGCGCCGAACTTGCGGAACTGCATCGCGACCTCGGCACCACCTTCATCTACGTGACCCATGACCAAGCGGAGGCACTGACAATGTCCTCGAGGATGGCGGTGATGATGGACGGACACATCCTACAGCTCGACCGACCCGACAAGATTTACGACGATCCGGCGGATATAAGGGTCGCGCGCTTCATCGGCTCGCCGAAAATCAACGTCCTTGCGGGCAAGGTCGACGCGCAAGGGCGCGTCAGCGTCCGCGGCACCCCGCTTTCGGCCGCCGTTTCCCCCAGTTACCGCGGACCGATCAGGATCGGCCTGAGGCCGGAAAGCCTGCGCATCGTCCAGGGGTCCCAGGCAGCGGCCATCGAGGGAACCGTCGTCCACCGCGAAAATCTCGGATCGGATATCTTTCTTCACCTTGCCGCCGGAGACGACAGCGAACGGCTTATCGTCCGCGCCACGCCGCAGGAGGCGGCGGGCGTTACGATCGGCGATCAGGTCCTCGTCGAACACCAGCGCGGCGAAGCGCTTCTTTTTGGTGCCGACGGGAAGCGCATCAAGAGGACCCGTGCGCCCGAAGAGACCACCGGTCAGGCCAGGGCTGTGGCATAATGGTGCGATCGCGATCCCATATCTGGTTTGTAGCACCGGCGGTGACGCTGATGGTCGTCATCCTGCTGCTGCCGATCGGCATTGCAGCGGTCCTCAGCTTTACCGACTACAGCCTCGGCAATGACGGCGCGGAATTCGTCGGATGGAAGAATTACGAGCGCATCTTCACCCGCTCGACCTACGAGAAGATGTTCATCGCGACATTCACCTATGTCGGTGTGGTGGTGCCGCTCTCCGTCGGCCTCGGTTTGGGCGCAGCGCTGCTGATCAATTCGCTGAAACGGTTCGGCGACCTTTACAAGACGATTTACTTCCTGCCCGTCATGGCCGCGCTTCTCGCCATGGCGATCGTCTGGGAATTCGCGCTGCATCCGACCATCGGCATCGTCAACAAGTCGCTGACGCTTGGCTGCGGGACGTTCCTGGAAAACTGGGCCTGGTACGCGCAGGGCTGCGAGAGGACATTTCCGCTCTGGCTGACCGACCGCGACTACGCCATCTGGGCCGTCGCCTTTATCGGCGTGTGGCAGGGCTTCGGTTTCAACATGGTGCTTTATCTGGCGGGTCTGACCTCGGTGCCGCGTGAACTCTATCACGCGGCCGAGATGGACGGCGCGCGCTCCGCCTGGGACCGTTTCCGGCTCGTCACATGGCCGATGCTCGGTCCGACGACGGTGTTCGTGGTGACGATCACCTGCATCCGCTCCTTCCAGGTTTTCGACACCGTCGAGGCCTTCTATCCGCAGGGCGGCGGGCCGTCGAAATCGGTCTATGTGATGATGTTCGCGATCTACGAAAAGGCCATCCAGCAGAACCTGATGGGCATTGGCGCGGCGATCACCGTGATCTTCCTCGGATTTGTCATGCTGCTCACGATGGCGCAGCGCTGGCTGGTTGAAAGAAGGGTGCATTACACATGAGCGAGGCAGCTCTTGACGCAACCGAACGCCCGGCCCTGAGCGGCGGCACGACGACGTTGCAATGGTCCGGCACCGAGGCGCTGAAACATGCGGTGCTGATCGTCGGCGCCATCATCGTGCTTTTGCCGTTCTATGTGATGCTCAGCTATTCGTTCAAATCGCCGTCGGAAATCATGACCAACAGCGGCGGCCTCATCGGCCAGCAGGAGCCGTTCCGCGACGATTACTGCGTCAAGCTCGGCAATGCCGAGGAAGACTGCATGGTCACGCCCATCGTCTACAATTACACAACGGCCTTCGCCAAGGCGCCGCTGCTGCGCTATCTCTTCAACGGCGCCATCGTGACGGCATCGATCTTCTTCATCCAGGTGCTGATCGCCCTTCCCTGCGCCTATGCCCTTGCCAAGCTGAAGTGGTGGGGCCGGGAATTCGTCTTCAGCCTGGTGCTCTTCTGCCTGCTGATCCCCGTCCACGCCATCGCGCTGCCGCTCTACATCATGCTGTCGAAGCTCGGCCTGACAAACAGCTATGCGGCCCTGATCATCCCCTGGACCATATCCGTCTTCGGCATATTCCTGATGCGCCAGTTCTTCATGACCGTGCCGGACGACCTGATCGATGCGGCACGCATGGACGGCATGAGCGAGTTCGCGATTATCTGGAAGGTCATGCTGCCGACCGCCGTTCCCGCGCTGCTCGCCTTTGCGATCTTCTCGGTCGTCGCCCACTGGAACGACTATTTCTGGCCGCGCATCGTGATCACCGGCAATCGCGACCTGTTCACGCCGCCGCTCGGCCTGCGGGAATTCAAGGGCGATGCGGACGGAGACAATTTCGGGCCGATGATGGCCACGGCGACAGTCATCGTCATGCCGCTCATCGTCGCCTTTCTCATCGCACAGCGCCGCTTCATTGAAGGGATCACCCTCTCGGGCATGAAATAGCGCAGCGAAAAACGATGGGGCCGCCCGAGCGAGCGGGCGGCCCTGTCACCGATATCCCGTCAGGGATGAACCCGCTGCCCGGACGGTTTGGGAACACGCACCGGGACGCAAGTGAAGGTAACGACAGGAAGATATCCATGAAAACGACACTGACCGCAATGGGGGCCGCCTTGCTGTTGTCCACAGCAGCGCTGGCCGACGACAAGGTGACCATCGAGTTCGCCTACCCCTACAGTCACCTGTTCGACGTGACCTATGAGAAGATCCTGCCGAAGTTCTACGCGCAACATCCCGACATCGAAGTGAAGATGCGGGCGACCTATGAATCCTATGAGGACGGCACCAACACGATCCTGCGCGAGGCCGTCGCCGGGAACCTGCCTGATGTCACCATGCAGGGCCTCAACCGCCAGGCGATCCTTGTCGAAAAGGGCATCGCGAAATCGCTTGAGCCCTTCATCGCCAAGGAAGCCGATTTTGCCAAGGACGGTTATCACAAGGCCATGCTCGATCTCGGCACGTTCGACAGCTCCGTCTACGGCCTGCCGTTTTCCGTGTCGCTGCCGGTCGGTTATTACAATATGGAAGTGATGGGCAAGGCCGGGATCACGGATGTCGGCCAACTGCCCAAAACCTGGGATGAGGTCGTCGAGGTCTGCGGCAAGCTCAGGCAAGCCGGCGTCAAGAACCCGATGTTCTGGGGCTGGAACATCACCGGCAACTGGTTCCTCCAGGCCCTGATGTGGTCGCAGGACAAGCCCACCATCGAGGGCACGGATTTCACGCTGGACGAGCCGGAAGGCCTGACCGCGCTCAACGCGATGAACGACCTGTTCGACGGCTGCGAGATGCAGAACCTTGAATGGAAGGCGGCTCTCGCATCCTTCTCGTCGGGCGAAATCGGCATGATGTTCTGGTCGACGTCGGCGGTCGGCGCGGTCGAGCGGTCGATGGGCGATTTCACGCTGATGACCAACGAGTATCCGGGCCTTGTCGACGGCGGACCCAAGGGGCTTCCCGCCGGCGGCAATGCGGCCATGCTGGTCTCCGCATCGGACGATCCGAAGGTGCTGGACGCGGCCTGGAAATGGCTGAAGTTCATCACCTCCGGGGAAGGCGCGGCGGACGTCGCCCGCACCACGGGTTACATGCCGCCGAACCAGGCCGCCAATGAAATCATCCTGAAGGATTTCTACGACCAGAATCCGGCCAAGGCGACGGCGGTCCGGCAGCTGCCGCTGCTGCGCGAATGGCAGGCCTATCCGGGCGACAATGGCCTTGCGGCGACGCAGGTGATCTACGACGCCCTCGAAGGCATCGTGACCGGCGAGCATGACGATATGGAAGAATTGCAGCAGGAGCTGACGGAAGAGGTCCAGGATCTCCTGCCCTCAAGTTCCTGAACAGGCTTCCCGGGGCGCGGAGACCCCTCCGCGCCCTTTTTGCATCCTGAATGTGCCGGCGGAGACATTTCATGAAATTCATCCACATGACCGATATCCACCTGACCGTACCGGGAAACACGATCGCCGGACGCGATCCGAACGCCAATTTCGAACGGGCAATCGAAGATGTCTGCTCGGTTCACGGCGACGCCGAGGCGCTGATCATAACCGGCGACCTTTCGGACTGGGGCGACCAGGATGACTACCGGCGTCTGAAATCGCGCATCGATGCGCTGCCGTTCCCGGTCCAGCTGTGCATCGGAAATCACGACGACCGCGAACAGTTCCTGTCGGTCTTTCCCGAGCGCGCGGATGATGACGGCTTTGTTCAGGGCGTATTCGATCTCGGCAACCACACCGGCATATGCCTCGATACCAAGGTGCCGGCTACCCATGCGGGCGAATTGTGCAATACGCGGCTTGCCTGGCTTTCCGGACAGCTGGAACTGGCAAACCGCCCGGTGTTCCTTTTCATGCACCACAATCCGGTTGCGACCGGTCAGGGACCGATCGATTCGATCATGCTGCGCAATCCCGATCTCCTCGGCAATCTGATCGCCGGGCACAGGGACAAGATCCGACACATATTTTTCGGCCATTGCCATCTGCCGCTGAGCGGTTCGTTCGAGGGCGTGCCGTTCAGCGCGCCACGCGGAACCAATCACGCCGGCATTTTCAACTTCGCCGAACCGGACCTGCTGTCCGGGTCCGATCTGCCACAGGCCTACGCCGTCGTTTTCGTGCGCGAAAACTCGGTCATGGTCGATATGATCGAATATGGTTATGACGGTCCGGTACACGTCGAAAACTCACCGGAATACGGTTCCTGGGACCGCGCAACCATGGTGCGCTAGCCGATCGATGGACAAGCCCTGTTAGCGGCCCGCATTGCCTGACCAGAGCAAATCTGATTCTATGCGCAAAGCGCCCTACCGCGCTGACCACGGAGGATCAGAGCATGCTGCCGCTCTATGACATGATGATGCGGGCCCAGAACGGCGAAGCCATGCGCGCTTTTGCCGGACAATTCGGGATGAGCGAGGAGCAGGTCAACCGGGCCATGGAAGCGCTGATGCCGGCCTTTGCGACGGGTCTGAAGCGAAGCACGGCAAGCCCGCAAGGCATCGGGGAGTTCATGCAGGCCCTAACGATGGGTCACTACGCCGACTATTTCAACAACCTCGCCGCCGCCTTCACGCCGCAGGGTATCGAGGAGGGCAACGCCATGCTCGGCCGGATCTTCGGGTCGAAGGATGTCAGCCGGGCCATCGCGAACCAGGCGGCCATGGCGACGGGCATTGCCCAGGAAGTCTATAAACAGATGATGCCGGCCGTCGCCTCCATACTCATGGGCGGTCTCTTCAACCAGGCGGCGACGGCTTCAAAATCCGGCAGTGGCAATCCGGCTGCCGACATGTTCGGTCAGATGATGGCGCAGGCGGCCGAACAGCAAAAACAGGCGGCCGAATTCACCGGTCAACTGGGCAAGATGATGGAGGAGACGTTCGGCGGCGGCGGAAAATCGCGCAGCAAGTCACAGGCGATCAATCCGTTCACCGACATGATGGAAACCATGATGAAGGCCGGCTTTCCGGGTCTGACGGAACAGGCAGAGCCCGAGAAGACCGAGACACCCTATGCCAGGATGATCAGCGACATGTTCGACGCCGGCATCAAGGTACAGAAAGAGTACCAGAAGAATGTCGATGCGGTCTTCGACAGCTACATGAAAAACCTGAACGGGAAAAGCTGATCGGCAGCGGCTGGAGCGGGCCGGATTCAAAAGCCCGACGACTGCCGAAGCAGCCGTCGGGAAAGGAGCGGGCACAGGGCATATGGCCCGCTGGGGAAGCAGTGTCGATAACGCGCCTGGGAGAAGCGCGCCTGGATCATCCTGCCCGGCCTGGGGGGAGACCTGCCGGGTAAATCAGAACCGGATGGGACACCGACACTGCAAGCTGTCAAAGCAGGGTAAGCCGCGATCGGCGGCGCAGCGCCGCGCGCGTGAGGTCCGTCGAATGGTCGCCGAACGGACCGCCCCTGAGGGCAAAGCGCACATCGTCCCGCGAAAGTCCGATGTCATCGAGCATATGATCGTTGAAATCGTTCAGGCCCATCACCTGCCGGCGATTGCGGTAGCGCACGAAAAGAGAGACGATCGCTTCACGTAGGGCTGTCCAAGCGGAACCGCGCTTGCCGGGTGCCTGGATATCGAGGCTTTTATGGATACTGGTCATTACATCTCTCCTTTCCGAATCCACTCCCTCCATGGGAATTGCGGACTCCATTGATTGCGGCATGAATCGTCGTCAGCGGGTTGGAATTGAAATTTCGGAAACATGCCGCCGCCGCGACTCGTCAGTGCGGCGAGGTGGATAATTTCAAAGCTTGACTAATTAATCCAGTGAATGTTTCTAATGGTAATAATCATTTTTTTTGATGGGAAATTTCATGGCCGCACCACTTGATATCGACCAGCTCAAAACCTTCATCGCGATTGTCGATATGGGCAGTTTCACCCGTGCCGCGCAGGAGGTGAACAAGACCCAGTCGGCGGTTTCCATGCAGATGCGGCGGCTGGAGGAACGGGTCGGCAAAACGCTGTTCGAGAAGGACGGACGTATCAACCGGCTGACCGGCGAGGGCGAACGTCTGCTTGCCTATGCGCGGCGGCTGGTGCGCCTCAACAATGAAACGCTGGCCGCATTCGACGAGGAGGCGCTGGCGGGGACGATCCGGCTGGGAACGCCGGACGACTACGCTGACCGCTACATGCCCGACATCATCGCGCGCTTTGCCAAGACCAATCCGAATGTCGAGCTGACGATCACCTGCGAACCGTCGAAGGACCTTGTCGAGAAAGTGCACCGCAACGAGCTGGACATTGCGCTCGTCACCCACAATCCGAAGGTGCGCAATTCGGTGATCGTGCGGTCCGAACCGCTCTTGTGGGTGACGTCCATGGCGCATTCGGTGCATGCCGAGACGCCGGTCCCGCTGGCGGTCGGACGGCGCCGCTGCGACTGGCGGCAACTCGGCTGCGCGGCGCTCGATTCCGTCGGGCGCGAATACAGCGTCCTTTTTACCAGCTGGTCATCGACCGTCGTGGCCTCGGCCGTGCTCGCCGGTCTCGCCGTGTCGCTGCTGCCGGAATCGGCATTGCGGCCGGGCATGCGTATCCTGACACCGTCGGACGGCTTTCCGGCGCTGCCGCCGGCGGAGATCGGCATGATCCGGCGGCCGGGCGTCGCAACGGTGCTGATGGACGCGATCACCGACCACATCGCCGCAAGTCTCGACAACATGACGCCCGCCGAAGACGGCGCAAACGGCCGCGTTTCGCAGCGCAAGGCCAATGGCCGGCAAAAGAACGCACTCGCATCATTCAGCTGGTAGGCAGCCTTGACCGGACGGCCGGAAACGGGCGCTATAGAACCCATGGCTCAACATTCTTCCGGCGATTCGCAAAGCAACCTCGCCGAATATACCGTCAGCGAGATATCCGGCTCGATCAAGCGGACCGTCGAGGACGCATTCGGCCATGTCCGCATTCGCGGCGAGGTGTCCGGCTATCGCGGCCCGCATTCCTCCGGGCACGCCTATTTTTCCCTGAAGGACGACCGCGCGCGGATCGAGGCGGTCATCTGGCGCGGGGTCTTCTCGAAGCTGAAATTCAAGCCCGAGGAAGGCATGGAGATGATCGCCACCGGCAAGGTGACGACCTATCCGGGCTCCTCCAAATACCAGATCGTCATCGAATCGATGGAGCCGGCCGGCGCCGGCGCGCTGATGGCCCTTCTGGAAGAGCGGCGCAAGAAGCTGGCGGCGGAAGGCCTTTTCGACGAGGCGCGCAAGCAATCGCTGCCGCACATGCCGCGCGTCATCGGTGTCGTCACCTCACCGACGGGAGCAGTGATCCGCGACATCCTGCACCGCATCACCGACCGGTTTCCGGTTCATGTGATTGTCTGGCCGGTACGGGTACAGGGCGAGACCAGCGGCGGCGAGGTGGCCGCCGCCATCAGCGGCTTCAACGGATTTGAACCGGACGGGGCGATCCCCAGACCCGACGTGCTGATTGTCGCGCGCGGCGGCGGAAGCCTTGAGGATCTGTGGGGTTTCAACGACGAGGCCGTTGTGCGGGCAGTGGCGCAAAGCGATATACCGCTCATCTCGGCCGTCGGCCACGAGACCGACTGGACGCTGATCGATCATGCGGCCGATGTCCGGGCGCCGACGCCGACCGGGGCGGCGGAGATGGCCGTGCCGGTCAGGGCCGAGCTGGAAGCCGGGCTCGCGACGCTCGCGGCACGCCTGTCCGGGGCCGTATCGCGCTCGCTCGACGGCAACCGGCAGTCCGTCAGGGCGCTGGCACGCGCCCTGCCCTCGATCGACATGCTGCTGGCGCTGCCGAGGCGCCGGTTTGATGAAGCGGCAAGCAGGCTGGGGCGCGCCCTGGAACTGAATACGGCGGGCAAGCGGCAGGCTTTCGAGCGCCGTGCCGCGCAATTGACGCCCGCGACCCTGCAGCGCCAGGTTCTGGAGAAGAAGCAGCGGCTCATCGAGCTTGGAACACGCAACGAGCGGCAGCTGGAACGCCGGATCGAGCGGTCCGCTTCGAGGCTGTCGAATGCCGCCGCGCGGCTGACGCTGCGCCCGGCCGCCGACAGGGCCGCGCGGGGCCGCGAACGGGTTGAGGCGCTCGGCCGACGGGCGGGCGAAATTGTCTCGCTGCTCTATGAAAGACAGGAGCGGAAGCTGCAGGAAGCAGCCCGCCTTTTGAACTCCCTGTCCTATCGCAATGTCCTGAAGCGCGGTTACGCCGTCATTCGCGATTCCAGGGACCTTGCGGTGGAAAGCGCCGCGGCGCTCTCGCCGGGAGACCCCATATCGCTTGAATTCGCGGATGGCCGGCTGAGCGCCGTGACCGGCGAGCCCGACGCCGAGACGGCGCGAGCAAAGCCGAAGCCCAAAAAGAGCGTCAAAGCCGCCAAGGGCAGTAAGGATCAGGGCAGTCTTTTTTAACCGGATGCCGGCATCCGCCCCGCAAAGAGCAACGCAGGAATGGAAGCGTCATGTCCATAAAACAAACCTATGTTGTCCGCACGTCACAGATCGCGCCGGAGACGGCCACCTGACGATCAATGGCGATGTGACCGTTGTCGGACCCGGAGACTTTGCCGGCTTTCCGACCGACGGCGCCATGCATTTCGTCGACGATGCGGATGTTACGGCGGTCAGGCCCGAAGGCTTCGCGGCCAGAAAGGGCGACGGGCAGCCGTAGCGCAAATCGGGGGAGCAAATCCGGGCTACTCGGCCAGGCGCTGTGTGACTTCCGCGTCGATGATATCGGCAATCAGCGTCCAGTTCCGGTTGTAATTGTGTCCGCCGGGCACGGTTGCCACGGCGTAGCCGCCGGAAAGAGCGCAGGCCATGTCCGTTTCCCTTTCGCCGGTCAGGCACAGGACCTTTTGCGACGGCAGGGTTTCAATGGCCGCCGCCACATCGTAGCTGCCGCGTATTATGCCGACCATGCCAAGCAGCGAGCTCTCAAACTCGGTCTTCAGAAAAGGGCTCAGAAGCGCGATCAGGACGGTCCGGTCGCGCGCCTCAGCGCTCATGACCGGCCAGGCGAAAGGCACGGTGTCCGCGCCAAAGGAATAGCCGGCGATGATGACGTTTTCGGTCTGCCAGCGGGTCGAGAAATGCCGCAGCAGCCGCTCGGTGTCCATGGCCATCGTTTCCGGTGCCTGCTCGTACCAGAAGTAGCGCAGCGAACTGACGCCCACCACGCCGTAATCACGCTGCGCCAGAGCATCCGCCATGCCTTGCATGGTCGCGCTCCAGCCGCCGTCGCCGGACCACAGAACCACCGTCGCCCTCGCCTTGCCCGAGGCGGGCTCGGTAATATGGGCCGGCAAATCATCGATACCGGTTTGCGCCAGGCAAACGGAAACCGGGACAAACGCCAAAAGGACGGTCGCCAGCGCCCTCACCGCTTGATGGCCTTGAGGCGGCCGCCGGAAATCAGCGCCGTCACATCGAAGAGGACGCGGGGCACGGCCAGCCCGCCCGGGCAGGCAAGGTAATTCGGACCCCAGACCGGACCGAACTTTTCCTTGAAGGAGCGCAGGCCCTCGAAATGGTAAAATTCCTCGCCGTGCTGGTAGATCATGGTTCCGATCCGGTTCCAGGAGGTGGCGAGCGGGTGGTCGGCGAGACCGGCGAGCGGCGCAGCGCCCAGATCGAACCAGTGGAAGCCCTCCTCCTTGGCATTGACCAGCAGTTCGGCAAAGAGGAAATC